>DASYCR010000849.1:0-7878 GCA_036500095.1 Polyangiaceae bacterium | reverse complement strand
GACGGGCAGACGATCGCCGAGCTCGGGCATGGTTCGTCGCGCCGCGTAGCGCGTGGCTCGTGCCCGACCCACGATCAAGAGCCGTGGCCCCAAGCGTTTTACCAGCCGTGAAAAGACCGGTTGGCTTACGCCTAGCAGCCGGGACAGGTCAGGAGCGGAAGCGTCCCGGACTTGCGAAAGCTCGACGAGCAGGCGCTGCTCGAGCCTCTCGCGGTCGAAAGCCGATGCCATTGTGGAATAGATACTAGAATATAATTAATATAGTAGATACAATTACTTAGATTAAAAATAAAGCTTCTAAGGAATTGATTTTGGTCGCAAAAATGGCGCCCGGCCCTTCCGGGCAAGGCAACCGACCCGCGGCAGCGCGCTCGCTCGCTCACTCGGCGGGAGCCATCGCAACCGCACGTGCTTTCAAGCGCAAGCGGATCACGGTTGCGACGTAGAACGTGACGGGCAGCACGATCAACGTGAGCAAGGCTGCGGAGATCGTGCCGCCCACGACCACGACGGCGATCGGCCGTTGCGTCTCGCTGCCGATCGCGTGCGAGAGCGCGGCCGGTAGTAACCCGAGTGAGGCGAGCAAAGCCGTCATCAGTACTGCGCGTAAGCGATCGCGCGTACCCGTGATCACGGCGTCTTCCATCGGCATGTGTTCGGCGATGCGCGCGCGAATGGCCGCGACGACCAGTACGCCGTTGAGCACCGCTTGGCCGAGCAGCGCGATGAAGCCGACCGCGGCCGACACGCTGAGCGGCATGTTGGCGGCGGCCAGCGCGAAGACGCCGCCGACCAGCGCGAAGGGCACGTTGATCATGATCAGCGAAGCGTCGAAAATCGAGTCGAAGGCCGAGAAAAGCAGTAAGAACGTGATCACGAGCGCGAGCGGGATCACCACCTTGAGCCGCGCCATGGCGCGCTCCTGGTTCTCGAACTCACCGCCCCAGACCGATTCGTAGCCGGCGGGCAGCGGCACCGCGGCGGCGACCTTTTGCTGCGCTTCCGCCACGAACGAGCCGAGATCGCGACCGCGCACGTTCATGCGCACGCCGATGTAGCGCTGACCGCCCTCGCGGGTGATTGCGGCGCGGCCCGTGGCCATGCCGACGTCGGCGATGGCCGACAGCGGCAGCAGGGTGCCGTTCTTGAGCGGCAGCATCAGCTTGCGGATGGCGCCGATGTCTTCGCGCGACGCGGTCGGCAGGCGCACCGTGACGTCGAAGCGCTTCTCGCCGTCCCAGAATTCGCTGGCGACGTGGCCGCCCATTGCGGTCTCGATGTAGTTCTGCACGTCGCCCAGATCCAGATCGAAGCGCGCCAGGGCTTGGCGATCCAAATGCACGGCGATCTGCGGCGTGCTGCCGGATTTGGTGATGCCGACGTCGACGGCGCCGGGCACCTTCGCGATCGTGTCACGCGCCTTTTCTGCGGCGTCCGAGAGCTTGTCCAGATCTTCGCCGTAGAACTTGAGCGCGACCTGGCCCTTTTGGCCGGAGATGTTCTCCTCCACGTTATCGCGGATCGGCTGCGAAAAGTTGTAGTCGATGCCCGGGATCTGCTCGAGGTTGTAGGTCATCTCCTCGATCAGATCCTCGAGCGTGTGCTTGTCGGGGCGCCAAGCTTCCATGGGCTTGAGCTTGATGAACACTTCGAGGTTGTTTGGCAGCTTGGTGTCGGTGCCGTCCTCCGGGCGGCCGAGCTGCGAGAGTACCCCGACGACCTCGGGCGTCTTCTTCAGGATCCCCTCGAGGCGCGGCGTGAGCGCGCGGCCGTCGGTGAGCGAGATGTTGCCGGGTAAGAGGAACGTGACGTACAGCGCGCCCTCGTTGAGCGCCGGCAAGAACTCGCTGCCGATGCGCGGCAAGAGCGCAGCGGCGCCGCCGAGCACACCGCAGGCGAGGATCATCACGACCAGCACGTTCTTCATCGCGTACTTGATGGCGGGGTCGAACAGCCGTTGCGCGCCGATCAAGAGCGGCGAATCGCGCATGACGGCTGGATTTTTCAGCGCGATCATGCACAACACCGGCACCAGCGTGAAGCTCATCAAGAGCGCGCCGACCAGCGCGCTCACTACGGTGTAGGCGAGCGGCGAGAAGATGCGGCCCTCCACGCGCTGCAGCGAGAAGATCGGGATGTAGGCGGCGATGATGATCAACAGCGAAAAGAGCGTGGGTCGCGCCACCTGTTTGGCCGCGCCGAAAATTCGGCTCGCGAGCGGCTCCGCCGGATCGACCAAGGGCGGCCCGTGTGACGACGGTGACAGCTTGTGAAACAGATGTTCGACCAGGATCACCGCGCCGTCCACGATGATGCCGAAATCGACCGCGCCCATCGACAGCAAGTTGGCGGACATGCCGCGCGTATTCAGGAACGCAAAGGACGCCGCGAGGGAAAGCGGGATCACCGCGGCCGCGATCAAGGACGCGCGCAGCGAGAGCATGAACGCGAACAGCACCAGAGTGACGAGCGTGGCGCCCTCGGCCAGGTTGCGGAACACGGTCTTGAGCGTGGTGTTGACGAGCTCGGTGCGGTCGTAAAACGGCACGATTTTCACGTCGGACGGCAGAATGCCGTGCGAGAGCTTGCTCACGCGCGCGCGCAGCGCGTCGAGCACGACCGACGGGTTTTCGCCACGCCGCATGAGCACGATGCCCTCCACCGCGTCCTGGTTTTGGTCGCGCGTGACGATGCCTTGGCGAGGCGCATAGCCCTCGGTGACTTTGGCTACGTCGTGCAGCGCGACCGGCGCGCTCTTGTTGTAACCGACGCGAATGTTCGCGAGGTCCTCGAGCTTCTCGAAGATACCGAGGCTGCGGATGACGAACATCTCCGAGCCGCGCTCGACGTAGCCGCCCGTCGCGTTCGCGCTCGCCTTTTTCAGGGCGTCGAACACGTCGTTCAGGTTGACGCCGAGATCGACCATCTTGCTCACGTCCGGCTCGACGTGGACCTCGCGCACGAGCCCGCCGTAGGACACGACGTCGGCCACGCCGGGGACCTGCAGGAGCCGCGGCTCGACGACCCAGTCTTGCAACGTGCGTAGCGTCATCGGGTCGGAGCTCGGGCTCTCCAACGTGTAACGATAAATTTCGCCGATCGGCGTGGCGTACGGCCCGAGCGACGGGTGTACGCTTTCGGGCAGATCCGCGTTGGCCATCCGCTCGGTCACCTGTTGGCGCGCGCGCATCGGATCCGTTGCGTCGTCGAAGGTGAGCGTCACGAACGACAAGCCGAACAGCGAGATGCTGCGCAGGCTCACGAGTCCGGGGGTGCCGTTCAACGCTCGCTCGAGCGGCAGCGAGATACGCCGCTCCACTTCCTCGGTCGGCTGTCCGTTGAAAAGCGTGATGACCTGCACCTGCGTGTCGGTCGGATCCGGAAACGCCTCGATCGTCAGGTTGTTGAACGCGAACAGGCCCCAGCCGAGCAGCACGGCCGTCAGCACGAACGCGGAAATACGATTGAGGAGGGAGAATTGGAGCAGGCGCTCGAGCATCGGGACTCCGCCCATCGCACGAGCCGTGCCAGCCTGGACAGACCCAAAAAGCCGCTCCAAGTTCCGCGGCTGATCCCCCGGCACTCGGCGCGGGGCCTTATTCCACGGGGCGAAATGCCCGCAATCGCCGAGCGCCGAGTGCCGACCCTCGGTCAGCTGGAGCTGCGGCGTCGCGCGCTTGCTCAGAGGTTGGCTTCACGTAAATTACGTGGTACACGTTTAATACGTGTCCTCGGTACGCAATATCACGCTGGCGGTCGACGAGCAGACCCTACGTGAGGCGCGCGTGCTGGCAGCGCAGCGCGGCCAGTCCGTCTCTGCGTTTTTGCGCTCGGAGATAGCGAGTATCGTAGAGCGTCAACGGGGCTACGCTCGGGCGCGAGAGTCCGCGCTCGTTCGACTGAATCGCGGACACCGTCTGGGTGGGGGCAAGCCGGCCTCGCGGGAAGAGCTGCACGACCGTGCCAAGCTTCGTTGACACGAACATTCTGATCTACGCGGAGGACCGCGACGCCAAGGTCAAGCATCAGGTCGCGCGCTCGCTGATCGTCGAGCTGTGGGACAGCCGCGAGGGTGTCGTCAGCGTTCAGGTGCTTCAAGAGTTCTACGTCAACGTCACGAAGAAGCTGAAGAAACCCCTGAGCGCCGCGAAAGCGCAGGAAATCGTGGAGGAGTACCTGGCCTGGACAGTAGTCGACAACACGGGCCGCATGGTGGTCGATGCCATCGAGCTGCAACGCAGCGCCCAACTGTCTTTTTGGGACGCGCTCATCGTGCAGGCTGCGATCCAGACGGGCTGCGACACGCTCTACTCCGAAGACATGAACTCTGGCCAGCGCTTCGGCTCCGTCACGGTGGTGAATCCTTTCAAGCGAGCGTGAGGCTGGGCATGCACTGCTTGCCGCGAAGCGGGACAATCGCTTGCGATTGTCGATGGTACATCATGAGCGGTGCGCTAGCTCGCGCACGCGACGCGAAGCTCGCAAGCTCCAGGCGACGCGATCGAGACGCGGAGCGCGCCGCTTGCTTCGTAAGTGAAGGGCAGCTCTTTGCCGTTCACGGTTACGCGCTTGGGGCTCTTCTCGGAAAAAAGCAGACACGCTCCGCCGTCGATCAGTCTCACGACGTACTCGCCGTCACTCCAACCCTTGTGGGTGATTGCGCCCGCGCTGTTGAATTTGTCGGTGAGGCCGATGGCCGCTACGCCCTGATCGAGGGCGACGATCGTGAACACCTCGGCCTTGCCTTCCGCGAGCGTGAGCGGGATCCGTTCGTCCTTTCGCGCGCGGCGCAGCGCCTGCTCGTGGTGCGAGTAGACGGCGAACTCCGAGCCAGCGAGGCCATGCACGTCGGCGGGCGACACGTGGCCCGAGATGTCACGTGGCGCGTTCGGCGTATGGCGTGCGTTGAACACGCCGATCACACCCGCGTCGAGATTGAAGTTGAAGACCTTCAGCAGCACGTCTTCTTGGGTGGGATCGCGAAACAGGCAATCGAGCGTCGGGCGACCGACGTGGCGCGCTCGCAGCACGCGACCGTCCGAGGTGACGAGCTTCTTCAGTAGCTCGAAGTCGTGCTGCCCTGGTTTGTCGGACACGTACACGGGCGAGCCGCTGACGGCGCGGCCTGCCGCGTGCAGCGGTCCCATGGCGTGTGCGGAGTGAAACATGTCCCAGTCCGGGTGCACGAATTCCCCGAACCAGACGCCGAATTGCGCGTTCGTATACAGGTGCACGCCGTGGGTTTCCGGGCGAGTCGGCCAAAAATCGATCGACGAGCGCACGAGCGTCGAATCGCGCGCCGCGTACAGCATCTCGTTCGAGTTCGACATGCAATTGATCAGGTTGCCGTGAAAGTGACGGAGCGTGCTTGCCTCGAGCGCCTTGCGGTAGGCGTGCATCAGCACCACGCGACCGCCGAGGCCGCCCGCGATGCCTTCGGTGGCCGCCTGATTGTCGACCTTGACGCCATCGACGCCCTGCGCGGTTAGATGACGATGATAGTCGTCGAAGAAGCGAGCGATCGCGCCCGGCGGGACCACGCCGACCAGCGCGCCCCACCACTCTTCGTTGAAGGTCGGCACCGAGCGCAGAATGCCGGGGGCGTAAGCGCGCCGCGCTTCGCGCACGTCGTAGCCGGGCAGCTTTTCGCCGTCGACGCCGGACCAGTAGCCGTGCATGGCGTGCCAAACCCAAAAATGCTCGATGCCGAACTCCTGCTTGGCCATCGTCACGGTCGGCCGGAGATCGCCCGGAAACTTCGCGTTGGCGGCGAAAGCCGTCAGACGATGCTCGCCGCTCGGCATTTCGTGCTCGGATTGCCAGCCGTCGTCGAGGATGATCGCGCGCGGTGAGATGCCGCCTTTCTTGAACGCGCCGAGGCCTTCACGGACTTTGTCGTGGCTCACGGCCTGATAAAAGGCGTCCCACGTGCACCAGCCGAACACGTCGCAGAACGCGGGCAGCGGCTTGTCCTGCCGGAGCCTGCCGGTGCCGAGCCGCTCGCTGACTGCGCGCGCCGCGCGCGGGATGAGCTCGTACGGATCTTTGCCGACCGCGATGAACAAGCACAGCGCGGATTCGCCCCGCACCTGCGGATCACCGCTCTCGACGCTGAGCTCGAGCGCGTTCTCGACGCCGACCAGCGTGTCCAGGCCGAGCGTGGTGTAGCCGCGCAGCGCCGACCGAAACGGTGACTCCACGAGCGGGACGAACAGCGCGACCCGCTCGTCCTCGAGCTCGAAGAGAACGGATTGGGTCTCCGCCGGCAGCTCGGCTGCCTTCGTGCCCACCTTGGGCAGCATCCAGAACGGCTCGTAGCGGTGGCAAGCCGTAAAGCGACGCCAGCCGACAGGCCTGCCGAGCGCGAGCGCGCAGCGCGAGCCGGGCCGCGGGAATTTCACGCGTAGGAAGAGGCCGTCCTCGAACGTCTGCTGCGCGTCAGCCGTGAGCGCTGCGTGGAGCCCTTCGAGCAGCGGCGCTCCGTCCAGGAGCAGCTTGTCGTCGGCGATCGCGAATTTGGGCATTTTGCTAGCCTGCTTTGGCGGAGCGCGGGGTACGTTGCAGGGGCAGCGTGCGTCCGCGCTCGCTCATCACGAGTCAGATGCCCGTCAGCGATAGCCGAGAACGTCGGGGAGGTCCAAGCTGGCGCGCTGGTCTCGGCGCGTCGCTGGTGGCTCTCGCGCTCTCGGCCTATGCCGGCGTCGCTCGGGCGCAAGAGCCCGCGCCAGCGCCTGCGTCAAAACCAACGATCGTACTGCCGGTCCCGATCTCCGATCTCACGGCGCGCTATCCGGAGGGCGCGAAGGGCGACGCGGTCGTCGTGCTCACGCTGGTGATCGGTCCCGACGGCAGCGTGAAGTCCGCCGCGCCGAACGAGCGCAACGAGCCCTTCTCGAGCCAGGCGGTTGCCAGCGCGCTCGACTGGCGTTTCCAGCCCGCGACGCGCGACGGCGTGCCCACCACCGTACGCATCCGCGTCGAGGTTCGCTTCGTGCAGCCGGAGCCTCCGCCCGCGCCGCTGCCTCCGGCGAGCACAGAGCAGGAGCCCGGGCAGAAGGCGCTCCCGGATTCGCAAGCGAAGGCAGCGCGGCCCAAGCAGGTCGAGATCGACGTGTACGGCGTGAAGGCCGAGCCGTCGCGGACGGCGACGCTTTCGCGCGCGGAAGTGCGTCAGATCCCGGGCACGTTCGGCGATCCGTTCCGTGCGATCGAGGTCATGCCGGGCGTGACGCCAATCATCTCGGGCCTGCCGTTCTTCTTCGTGCGCGGCGCGCCCCCCGGTGATGTCGGTTATTTCGTGGACGGCATTCGTATCCCGGTGCTCTATCACGTGGGCGCGGGGCCGGCGGTGATTCACCCCGCGCTGATCGATCGCGTCGATCTGTATCCGGGCGGTTATCCGGCGCGCCTCGGTCGCTTCAGCGGCGGCATCGTGGACGGCGAGACCGCGCCGCCCGCGAGCGATCTGCACGGCGAGTACAACGTGCGCATCTTCGACGCCGGCGCGCTGGTGGAGACGCCCTTCGACGATCATCGTGGCAGTGTGCTGCTCGCCGGGCGCTACTCGTACACGGCCGAGCTGCTCACGCTGATCTCGTCGAACGTGGTGCTCAACTATTGGGACTATCAAGCGCGCATCGGCTATGCGCTCACGCCCAAAGATACGGTCAGCACGTTCGTCTTTGGTTCGGATGATTTTCTCGGGCAGCGCGGCGCGACCGGCGTCGTCCCCGTGTTTGGGTCCGAATTTCACCGCGCGGACGTGCGCTACGATCATCGCCTCGAGCACGACGGCAATCTGCGTTTCGCGACGACGCTGGGCGAGGACTTGTCGGAGCTGCCGGATTCGCGCTTCATACGCGATCGCCTGCTCGGGAC
>DASYCR010000848.1:0-1959 GCA_036500095.1 Polyangiaceae bacterium | reverse complement strand
TCGAGGGCGATCTGGTAGCCACGAGCACGGGTCAAATGATCGGCGCCCGGAGCAGAGAGGTCAAAGCCTCGGCTGGCTACGTGGCGATCGAGCGAGTCGTGGGCTCACTCGAAGGTCGCCAGGGCAGCTTCGTACTGCAGCACTCGGGAGTAATGACGCGGGGCATTGGAGAGCTGACGGTCACGGTCGTCCCGGACACGGGCACCGCTGGCCTCTCCGGGATCGCCGGGCGCATGAACATCGAGATCGCGGACGGCAAACACTACTACACCTTGGAATATGACTTCGGCGCGCCGCCTCCTGCTGTACCCGCTTGACGTCGCAACTCGCTCTACTCGGTGACCGGCGCTGTGGGTTCGTCGAGCTGTCTCAGCGCGTGGGCGCGAATGTCCGGCGGCCACGCCGCGGTTAGCTCGGCGAAGCGCGCGTTGTCTTTGGCGAAGAGCGCGCGCGTGGCCTCTTCGTAGCCCGGTAGATTACCGGCCAACGCGGTCAGAAATTTGCTTACGGCCTCGCGCGCTTGGCGTGCGCGTTGCTCGCCCGGGTTCTGCTTTTTCGCTTCGTCCACCAAGCGCCGCAGCGCGGCGGAGATGCCTTGTGGCTCCGCTTCGAGCCATTCCCAGTGTCGCGGCAAGAGTGACACTTCCCGCGACACCACACCGAGCTTCGGTCGCCCTGGACCGGGGCGGGTAGGGGCTGCTGGCGCGACGCGCGCGAGCACCTCTGCCAAGGTGCCGCTGAAGTCGAAGTCGACTTGGCGGCCCGTTTGGTCTTCGAAGAGCAGCACTCGCGGGTCGCTCGCGCTGTCCAGATAGGCTTTCGTGGCGCGCAGCAGCGCAACCAATTCCCCAGCTGCCACCAGCCGTTCGCCGGCGAATGCCGAGTATGTTTTCTCGCGTTCCATTGAGGAATAATACCCGGGCAAATTGCCTTGTCAATAAAACCCGGGTGAAAATAACTGCTCAGCCAATTGAGGGGTTTGCGGCGCGAATCGCTCGGTAACCCTCACGGTAGCTCGGATAGGCCAAGCGGATGCCGTAGCGTGCCTGGGTCAGGCGGCTGTCGATGCGACGGTTCGCGCACAGCGAGAGCGGGATGTCCGCACCCTGGACCGAAGCAGGTAGGGGTAAGTCGAACAGCGCGCAGACGAACGTTACGACTTCGGCAACGGGCGCCGGGTGATCGTCGCCCGCGAGCAGCATGGAGCGCGCGGGTGCTGACAACGCGCCGCACACGAAGCGCGCCGCGTCGTCCACGTGCACGCGGGAGACGATGTTCGCGCCGCTGCCCGGCATGCGGAAGGTCCCGCGCGAAACGCTCAGGTGTAGGCCACCGTCAGGTCCGTAGAACGCGGGTAGACGTAGCACGCTCGCCCCCGCGGCGAGCCAAATCGACTCGGCCTCCAAGCGCCGCCGCGCGCGCTCGTTGTCGGGCGCGGCCTCGGTGGCTTCGCTCACGTCGCCGGCATTCGCCGGGTACACCGCGGTCGACGACAAGTACGCGATGCGGGTGGCGCCGCCGATGAGATCCGCGAACGCGCGATCGCTGCGCCCGTCGGGTGGAAATGAGACCACCACGGATGCGCCCTGTGCAGCGGCGCGTACCGCCGGCAAATCGTGAGCGCTGATCGGGTCGATGCTGCCGAAGCGTGCGTCCGGCGCGCTCCGCGTCGTGCCGACGGCGTGATGCTCGGGCAACGCAGCGCGCACTGCGCGGGCCACGCTGCCGACACCCAGCAAGAGCAAGCGCTTCACGCGAACAACACTACTCGAGCTGTCGCGCGTGGCCATGGGGCAGCCGCGCGCTCTGCTATTTGCTTTGGCAAACCAACACGGCGGGCGCGAAATCGGCCGCTATCAGCGGGTCGCCGCAGCGCATGTCTGGCGGACAATCCGCGTCGCCGTGACAGCCGAGATGCCCGAGGTGCGCGAAGCAGCTGTTCGTCGTGGTGCACTCACT
>DASYCR010000847.1:0-2135 GCA_036500095.1 Polyangiaceae bacterium | reverse complement strand
ATCCGTTTTCGGTGATCGCGCGCGCCGATGCCTTTTTGCACCATCCCTACGATTCGTTTTCGCCGGTCTTGCACTTCTTGCGACGCGCAGCGGACGACGCCAACGTGCTGGCGATCAAGATGACGCTGTACCGCGCCGGTTCGAACTCGGAGATCGTGCGCGCCTTGATGCGCGCCGCCGAAAACGGCAAGCAAGTCGCGGTCTCGATCGAACTCAAGGCGCGCTTCGACGAGGAAAACAACATCGGCTGGGCGCGCGCGCTCGAACGCGCGGGCGTGCACGTGTTCTACGGCGCGGCCGGCTTGAAAACGCACGCCAAGATCCTGCTCGTCGTGCGGCGCGAGGGCGCGGAGCTCCGCCGCTACGTCCACCTCTCGACCGGCAACTACAACGCGACGACCGCGCGCTTTTACACGGACACCGCGCTCTTCACGGCCGATCCGGAGATCGGCGAGGACGCCTCCGAGCTGTTCAACGCCTTGTCGGGTTTCTCGACGAGCTTCAACTATCGCAAGCTCGCGGTCGCGCCGGTCACGCTGCGCAAGACGCTGCTCGCCAAGATCGGCGAGCAAATCGAGCGGGCGCGACAGGGGCGGTCAGCGCGCGTGTTCGCCAAGCTCAACGCGCTCGTCGACCCGGAGTTGATCCGCACGCTCTATCGCGCGTCGTGCGCCGGCGTGCAGGTCGAGCTGGTGGTGCGCGGCGTGTGTTGCCTGCGGCCGGGCGTGCCCGGCGTGTCGGACCACGTGAAGGTGCGCTCGCTCGTGGGTCGCTTCTTGGAGCACGAGCGCGTGTTCTTGTTCGGACCGGAGGGCGAGGAAGAGTACTTTCTCGCGTCGGCCGACTGGATGCCGCGCAACCTCGATCGGCGCGTCGAGATTCTGTTTCCTCTGAGGAGCGAGGCCATCCGCGCTCGCATTCGGCAAGAAGTGCTGCTGCCGCTCGAACTCGACAGCACGCGCGTCTACGAAATGAACGCGGACGGCGTATATCTGAAGCGCCGGCCAGGCGAGGGGCACCCCGCGCTCGACGCGCAATTGCAGGCCTGGAACTCGGCCGCCAAGCTTGCCGCCGGAGCGAGCAACGGCGCGTCGCTCGCTCCGGCCCAGCTCACCGCCAGCGCGTAGCGCTCAGCTCGTTTCTCTCTTGCGCGCGGCGCGGCGCGTCAGCTCCCTGCGCAACAGCGGTTCGACGTCGATGCCGTAGATGGTGAGCCCCGTGATGAACGCGTTGTCGATGCTGGCTCCGGACAGATTCACGTTGTCGATGCGCACGCCCGCGAGGTTTACGTTCGAGAACGTGGAGTCTTCCAAGTTGCAATCGTGGAAGTTTGTCCGCTTCAGCGCGCAGTTGCGATACACCCTTTCGGACAAGTCCTCGTCGCTGCATCTGACGCCGTGCACCAGCGCGTGCGCGCGGCCCTTCGGATCGGCGGCGCCCGCGGCGAGCAAGATGCGCGCGAGTTCCACGTCTGCGTTCAGCACGGCGATGCCGAGCGGTGTGACGCCGGCGTCATTGGCTCGATCTTTCAGGCCCGGGTCCACCGCGAGCATGCGCTCGATGGTCGGCGTGTGCGACAGGATGCACGCTTCTTGAAAGGTGCACGGTACGCCGCGCGCCAAAAGGAGCCGGGCGATCTCGCGGTGGCGTTCGCTCCAGATGTGGAGCATCAGACATTGCCAGGTGCTCTGCCCGTTGCGACCGACCGGATTCGGCTCGGCGCCCGCGTCGAGCAGCACTTGCACGGCTTCCCGCTGACCATTCCAAGCCGCCAAAAAGAGCGCGCTCGAATCGGCTGGCCCTAGCGCGTTCACGTCGGCGCCGAGCAAGTCACGTTTTAGTTCGTCTACGCGGCCGAGCAACGCGTGCGTGAAGAGGTCGTTCGGCGCGCCACGGTCGAGTAAGAGCGCGACAACCGCGAGCGCGGGCCCTTTTTTGTGGGGCCCGGCGTGCGCCGCGGCGAGCAGCGGGTCGCCTTGTTTCGCATCGGCTCCGGCGTCGAGCAGCGCACGCGCGATTTCGAGCGCGCCTCGATCGCAGGCTTCGACGAGCGGCCAGCTCCCCTTGGAATCGCGTTGCGCCGCCAGCCTCGCATGCCTCGCACAGAGCGCGCGCACGGTGTCGAGATCGGCGGC
>DASYCR010000846.1:0-4031 GCA_036500095.1 Polyangiaceae bacterium | reverse complement strand
CACAATGCCAATCGAACCGAGGACTACGCCGCGCTCGGCGGCAGCGGCTACGTGGGGGAAAAGATTTACGCCTCGAGCGGCAAGAGCGCGGATCCGGCGGCCGCGGTGAGCGACTGGATGAGCGAAGCGCCGATGTTCGACTACGCGACGGACAACATCACCGACGCCGGTCACTACACACAGGTCGTTTGGCGCGCGAGCGTGCGGATCGGCTGCGCTATCGTCACTTGCCCCAGCATTCAGTACCCGAACACCATCCTGTGCGATTACGCACCCGGTGGTAACATCACGGGTGAGAAGCCGTACTGACGTCGGCGCGTCCTTGCGCTCGCCGCGCTCGTTGCTCGACACGGCTCACGACGCCGTCGGCTCACAAAGTAAACGTGAGCTCTCGCAGCAGCGCGCCCGGCAACAGATTCGTCTCCACCGAGCGCCCGCCATAGCTCGCGTTGCTGAGCAAGAGCTCTCGCTCTCGCGTCAGGTCGAGCAGGTTTTCACCGAGTATGCGATACAAGCTATCGTCGAAGCGCATCACGTTGAGCGGCGCGACAATCTGGCCTTTTTCGACCCAAAAGGTCGCAAAGCGCGTCATGCCCGTGATGCGCGCGCTCGTGCGATCCGAGTAGTTCAAGTACCAGAGGTTCCCGATATACACGCCGGTATCGAGCGCGGCGAGTGCGTCCGCGCTCGCGAGCGCGCCGGCCGCGATCTCGGCCGAGTGCAGGGTCTCGTCGCCGTCGGCGTTGGCGGTGAGCCCGAACTCTTTGGCCGTGCGCGGGCCGATCAAGGACCCTACATGCTTGCCCTCACGGATCAAGGCGACAGACGCGGGCTTGGAGAAGCCGACCTCGTCGAAGCTCGGCGCGAGGCCCGCCGCGGTGTGCTCGAGTAACGTGAATTTCTCGGAGAGGCGCGCTTCACCGTCCACCAGCTTTTGCAGGGAGCTCGCCTTGGTGCGTTGGGCCTGCTCGGAGAGGCCGCCCCAGTTGAGCATGCTCACGAGCTCGGCGACCGCGGCGGGCGACAGATACGCGCGATAGCCGCCAGGCTCGATTGTCTTTGGTGCTTTTGCTAAATGCACGAGCGCGCTTTGCGCGTCTAAAATTTTGCTTTCGAGCTCGGGGCGCTCGAAGTTCGCGGTCGAGTACGAGCGGCTCACGGCCTTGTCGGTCGCGTGATAGAGCGACCAATCGAGCTGCATGCTGCCGACCTCGTGCCAGTGCCGATGGCCGAGGGAGCTCGCGAAACCGCGGAAAATCGGGCCACACGCGTAGATACCGACGAGATCGCTGTGGCCGGCGGCGCTCAAGATGGCGTCGAGGGCTTCGGCCGGCTCGGGCAAGTGTCCGCGCTCCACACGCTCGGAGCTCGCGGGCTCGCGCGAGTAAAGGAGATACGGATCTTCCGTCAGCCCTGCGAGTGACTGGCGCAACTCAGCGAGCGCGCGTTCGACGCGAGCGCGATCTTCGCTCGAGCCGTCCGAGATGGTCAGGGTCAGCGAGTCCCGGCGCTGGCCGTCGATCAACGTCAGCGTGAGGTACGCCTGGCGAATCGTCATGGCTTGACGAATGCGCGCGTGATTGAAGCGCACGAAATCCGATTCTTCCCCCGCGAAATGCGCGAGCAGGACTTCACCGTCGCGCAGGCGCGCCGCGCCGTGATCGCAGAGCTCGAAAAAGCGCTCGCGCATCGGGTTCACGCCTGCGCGCCGAACACGTCGACGTCCTTGAACACGCAGGCCGGGCTCGCATGTCCGACGCGGATCGCCTGGTTCGGTTCGCCCTTGCCGCAGTACGGCGTGCCCATGACCTGCACCGTGGCCTGATTGCCCACCATCGCGAGCGATCGCCAGAAAGTGGCAGAAATGCCGCGATAATTCGGATTTCGGAGCACCTCGCCCAGCTTGCCGCCGCGGATGCGCTGCGCCCATTCGCAGCCGAATTGGAACTTGTTACGCGAGTCGTCGATCGACCAGCTCAGGTTGGTGCGCATCAAGATGCCGTCGTCGATAGCGGCGAGCATCTCGTCCAGGGTCGAGTTGCCTGGCTCGAGATTCAAATTCGACATGCGGTCGATCGGCGGCCGATTCCAGCTACACGCGCGGGTCGTGGCCACGCCGCTCGTGCCGGCCCGTTGCTGCGATACCGTGCCGCCCAGCGGCTTGAGCAAGAGGCCGCCGCGGATCACGTAGTCTCGCTCGGCCGGCGCTCCGTCGTCGTCCACAGCGAAACTCGCGAACTGCTCGCGCCGCGTCGGGTCATAGGTGACGTCGAGCAACGCGGAGCCGTATTGATATTTGCCGAACATGTCGAGCGTCACGAAGCTCGTGCCGGCGTAGTTGCGCTCGTCCCCCAAGATGCGATCGAGCTCGATCGGATGCCCGATCGATTCGTGGATTTGCAGCATCATTTGGTCCGGCATCAAGAGCACGTCGCAACGCGCGCTCGGGCAATTGGGCGCGGCCAGCAGCGCCAGCGCGTCCTCGGCCGTGCGCGCGCCGGCGCCCGAGAAGCCCGCGCGATCGAGCACTTCGAGCCCGCCTTGCTGGCAGAAGCCGTTGTAGCGGCCGCCCCAAGAGCGCGTCTGCGTGAGACCTGGCTGATGCGCCGCGACGTACAGACTCGGTACGGTAAAGGTGAGCTCCTGACGCGCTTCGCCGCCGTCCGCTGTAACCAGCAGCTGCGAGCTGTGGGTCGTCCAGAGCGAGGCGGCCCAATCGACGATGCGAGCGTCCGGGTGGCAGCTGCGTGATTCCGCCATCAAGAGCTCGACGCGCTCGGCCTTGGACAGCTTCATCGGTCGCGCCGGAATGGGCGCGTAGTCGGCGCGCGCCGCGGGCATGCGGAGCGCGCGGTCGCCGAGCGCGCTCCGCCCCTTGCCGAGTCGGGCCCAGTCGCGGGCGCGCGCGATGGCGCGCCGCAAGCCGTCGTCCGAGAGATCGCTGGTCGCGGCGTAGCCCAAGCCGTCGCCGTCGATCACCGTCACCATCGCGCCGCGATCCTCGACGCACGGGCTCGGTTCAGGGACGTCCTTGCGTACCGAGACTTGCTCGGACGTCTCCTCGACTACGCGCAACGCGACGTAGTCGGCGGCCGGAGCCAGAGCTCGAAAGCGAGCGGGCAAGGAGTCGAGCATGCAGCTAGTCGAATGCCACGAGAGTCGTCGCGGAGCAATCGCGCCGCCGTCAACGAAGCAGGCTGCTCAGAGATCGAGTCCGAGCACGCTGCGGAACCAGACCGGGCCGTAGGCGTCGCCGGGCTGGGGGATCTTGGTGCTGTTCAAGTTCAGGTACAGGCCGCCCGACCACCACAAGCGGCCGAGCTCGAAGTGAATCGCGGGGCCCACAAAATGGTGCACGCGCGCGTTGGCGCGCTCCTGCGGCGTGCCCTCCGTCTCGAGCTGCCCGCGCGCCCAGTATTCGATGCCGGGATGGAAAGCGGGCGTAAGTTCATAGGTGAAGCCCGTGGTGGGATTGATCACGAACTCCAATTCGCGTCCGTGGTTACTCGAGTCGAGCGGGCGCTCGATCTCTTCTTCGACCCACAGGTTCGCCATCCAGGCGGCGCGGCCGAAGCGCTTTTGCAGATTCACTTTCTCCTCGAACGAGAGCTCGTCGTGCATGGTCTCGAGCTCGAAGTAGAGACCGATGTCGACCGGCAGCTCGCCGGGTTCGGCCAGCCGCGTGCGCACGCGCCACTTGAGCCCGTCGAAGCTCATACCGTTTTCGCCGCCGTCAGCGGGATTGGCCTCGAACACCTGGTAGAAGCCGAGCTCGACGTGATCGGTCAGGCCGTACTCGAACTCGTTCTGCAAGATGTACCCGGGCTCCCATAACTTGCCGGCCGTTGGATCTACCGGATCTCGGTAGACGCGCAGTGGGTTCACGTCGGTGTAGAGCTCGAGCTCGAGGTTCCCTTTGGGCAAGGTCTCGTTCGGGTACGTAAACGGCAGCGGTCGCGGATTGGCGTTGGCCAAACCCGAGACGAGCAGGAACGGCAGCGGCGCGAGCAGACGCAAGGCAATCGGGAATC
>DASYCR010000845.1:0-3767 GCA_036500095.1 Polyangiaceae bacterium | reverse complement strand
CTCGCGCAGAGCCATCAGCCCCGGCATCTCGGTCTCCGCGATTTCGATCTCCTTGCGGCCCCAATCGGCGAGACCGATGTCCGCTACGCGGTAGTTCTTGCCCTCTTGCGTCGGGACACTCTCTTGTTTGCGCCGAACGGGAGCGCCGCCCTGTACCACTTCACTCTGAGCCATGATGCTTCGTCTCCTTATGTGCCTAGCGAGTCGCCCGGAAAAATTACCGGGAGTGAGTCTGTCGAACCCCTGGACGCCTACCGGCGAGCAAGAGCCACGGCAAATGGCCGTCCAATCCGTTCTGCACGAGACCGTGCGCGAGTTCGCTGACGCGGACACCGCTGAGGCCTGCGCTGAGTGCAAAGTCCTCGAGCTCCTTCGGCTCGAAGCCCATCCACACGTCGGCTTGCGCGTCGCGCAACGCTTCATCTGCATGCCGCGCGTAGTCGAGCAGCAGCAAATGTCCGCCTGGCCGCAGCAGCGCCGCCAGTAGACGCAACGTCTCGCGCGGCAGCGGCGCGTGGTGCAAGACCCGCGACGCGACCACGACGTCCGCTCCCGCGCCGACAGCATCGCTCAGCGCGCGATCGTCGAGTTCCGCGGCGAGCAATTGCACGTTCTCGTAACCTCGCGCCTGCACGCGACGCTTGGCACGCGCCAACTGCGCGTCACTGCGGTCGAACGCTACGACCTTGCGAAACGTGGGCGCCAAAACGTCCAACAAAGGACCGTCACCCGTGCCGGCGTCTACCGCCAAATCACGGTGCTCGAGCAATGCGCCCAGGGCGGTCAGATACGCGGGCAACTCCGCAGCCAGCCTGAGCGGCTCGTCGCTTTGCGCGGGCACCGCGAAAAACTCACGCGTGCGCTGATCGCGGTTTTTGACCACGCCCGCAATGCGCGCCAGGCTGCCGTCCGTCTCGCACAATTTGCGGCCGGCCAGCACGGCGTCCGACACGACCGCATCGTGCTCGACCTCTCGAGCAAGGCGCACGAGCGTTCTGGTTCCCTGTCGCCGCTCGCTCAGTAGCCCCGCTTGGCGGAGAGGCGCGGCGTGACGCGAAACGTTCGACTGCGACTCGTGGAGTAGCTCCGCCAGCTCACCGAGCGCGAGCTCCTCGGCCGCCGCGAGCGCGAGTACGCGCAGCCGGAATGGATCGCTCAGCAGGCGATACAAGTGCCAACGCGCGTCGAGAGGAACAGCTGCTGTCATGCCTAGAGATCCCAATAGTTACATACATGCGCAAGCTTGCAAGCTTTCATTAAATATACATAATATTAATAGGTTAGACGCATACGGACCAGCCCGAACCCTGCGTCGACCACCGCGAACCCGAACCTCGGTGGGAACGCACCACCGGCCAACCAGTTTGCAAAAACGCGCCGATCCGGTGGCCCTGATCTGCTGCGCTCTTGTTCGGCACCGTAGTAGTAGAGTGCCTCACAATGGATCGCTTTCGGCGCTTCGATGAGGCGTACTACCACCGCTTCTACGAGTCACCCCAGACTCGTGTGGTGTCACCCGAGGAGCACGCCAACTTGGCAAGCTTCGTGTTTGGGTTTGCCCGTTGGAACCACGTCGAGCTCAAGAGCGTTCTCGACATCGGCGCGGGCGTCGGTCTGTGGAAGAATTGGATCGAGAAGCATGAAAAGGGCATTGCGTACACGGGCACCGAAGTCAGTAGCTTGATGTGCAAAAAGCACGGCTTTATGCACCGCGACATCGCGCGCTGGCGTGATCGCAAGAAACACGACCTCATTATTTGCCAAGGCGTGCTCCAGTATTTGCCGGATCCCGACGTCGCGCCCGCTGTCGCCAACATCGCCGCCATGTCACGGGGTTTGGTCTACATGGAAGTGACCACGCGCTCCGATCTACGAGATCGCACGGACAAGACGCGCACCGACCAGGACATTCACGTGCGCAACGGCTCGTACTACCGCGGCATCTTGGCCAAGCACCTGACCAGCGTTGGCGCCGGCCTGTGGTGGATCAAGGATCGCCCGCCGCCGTTCTACGAGCTCGAAATGGCCGGTTGAAGTGGAAACGCGCAGCGTCGTCCGCTTCGTGTTCGCCGTCGTGTGCCTAGGCGCCACCGCGCTCGGCTTGAACAACACCTACGGCAACAACGACGACGTGCGCAAACTGGCCGAGCAAACCGCGTGTGGCGCGCCCGGCTGCAGCGTGAAGATCCTGCACGAATCACGCTCGGCGCTCAGCCAGCAATTCGGGTTTCAGACCGAGCTCGTACAAAGGGGCAAGCCCACGCGGGACGCCAGCGTCGACGTCGAGTGCCAGCGCCCGCAGATCCTGCTCGGTAGCTACGAGTGTCGCGTCACGAGCGGCGGCTTGCCAACACCTTGAGCGATCAGTTCAGGCTCTTGTCGCGCGCACCCTCGAGCTCCGTCAGGAAGCGACGCACCTCGGCCACGTCTCCCGCGTGCGGGAACGCGCTCAGGTAGCGATTCAGGTCGGCAATCGCGGCGGCGGGCGCGCCCAGTTTGGCGCACAGGTAGCCGCGGTCGCGCAGTTCGTCGGTCGCGTCCGGCAACAGATCGATCAACCGGTCGAGTACTAGGAGCAAGCTCGGGTAAGCCGCGCGCTCGGCATAGATGCCGCGCAGGTTCATCAACATGCGCCCGAGAATGTGACGAACCGGCGTGGCCGCCAACATTTCATCGCGCAGGACGAGCTTGCCGCCGATGCGCCGCAACAGTTCACGCAAATCTGCTTCGACCAAGAGCGAGCCAGCGGAGTACGGATCGATGATCACCGCCTCTTGCTCGCGGTCGATGCGCACTAAAAAATGACCCGGAAAGCTGACACCACGAGCGTTGATGCCGACGCGCTTGGCTACCTCGACGAACACGATCGAAAGCGAAATCGGGATGCCGACCTTGCGCTCGATCACGTCGCACAAGAACGAGTTGCGCGGGTCGTAATAGTCTTCACGATTGCCGCGGAAGCCGGAGCGCACGCACAGGTGATCAGCCAGCGCGCGAGCCTGCAAGAGTGCCGGCAGTCCGTCGACACCGCGTCGCGCGAGTGGCTCGGCCAGCGCGTCGAGCCGGCGAGTTTGCTCCGCGATATCCAGCTCTGGATGCGCGTCGCGCGCGATCAAGAGCGCGCCCGTCAAGAGGTCGAGCTGATCATCCGTTTGCGCGGCGTAGCTCTTGAAATCCACCGCGCTAGTATATACCCGAGGAGTGCAGCGGTCGTGCACAGTGCGCTTTTTTGTGGGTCAAGCTCGCGAGCTACGGTGCTAGGCTCGCCGCGAGCCCATGAAAGTCGACGAGATCATGATGCGAAATGTGCGCAGCATCGCACCGGAGGACACGCTCGGTACGGCCGCGCAGATCATGTGGGAAGCCGACTGCGGCGCGGTACCCGTGGTGGAGAGCGACGGGCGCTTGGTCGGCATCATCACCGATCGCGATATCTGCATGGCGGCGCATTTGCAGGGCGCGCCGTTGCGGGATTCGCACGTGGCGAGTGCCATGGCGCGCGACGTCAAGGTCTGTTCGCCGCGCGACACGCCCGCGACGGTCGTGGCGATCATCCAGCAAAGCAAGATCCGCCGTGTGCCCGTGGTCGACGACCAGGGACGCCTGATAGGCATCATCACCCTCGCTGATCTGGCTCGTTTGGCGGGCAGCCCGCAAGCGCAAGCAGCCGACGGCGTCAGCCCCACCTCCCTCGCGCATACGCTCGCCGCGGTTAGCGAGCCCCGGCGAACCCGCTATCCGGGTGGGATCCCAGGCGCGCTCTGAAC
>DASYCR010000844.1:0-8398 GCA_036500095.1 Polyangiaceae bacterium | reverse complement strand
GTGGCGAACGGCGCCAGCGGCAGCAGCTTCTCCCTCCAAGCGCCGCCCGCGATCGCGACGTCGAGGTTCGTGGATATGGAAGCGACGTCAGACGATGCGTCCCAGCAATGGAAGATTCAATGACGTGCGCAACTACACCCGAAGGGGTGTGATCTTTTCCAACCAAGACTGCCCGACTCGAGTCTAGTCAGTGCGCCGCGCTCGGCCGCGCGCCGCTCGCGGGGGCGTCCGTGACTTTGGCCTGCGCGGAGCTCGGCTCAACCGCGATCGGATCGGGCGCAGCTTCGTGGTCGGCGGGTTCGGCTGCCAAGAGGGCGTCGCTCAACACGGGCGCGGGCTCCGGCTCGAGCTCGGGCTTGCGCGAGGTCGCCGGGGTGTGCCCCTTGTCGACGTAGACGACCACGCTCTCCTCCGCGTTCAGCTGGTCGTTGCGGGAGCGACGATTGATGCGCTCGATGCTGCCGAGGCTCATGCCGTAGCGGTGACCGAGTGTGCCGAGTGTGTCACCCTCACGCGCGCTCACGATCAGCCGTTTGCGGCCGTTTTGAGCTTCGAAATAGTCGTAGAAATCGGGCGTCCCGGCGACCAATACGCGGGTGTCGTTGGCGGCGACGTAGTGCGCGCTGGTCACCGCTCGCGATTTGTCGACGAACAGCTGCAGCACCATGCCTGCCTGCAAGCGCGCCGAATCGTCGAGCGCGTTCCAGCTCGACAGATCGCCGAGCGCGACGCTGAACACGCGCGCCACGCGAGCCAGTGTGTCGCCGGGTAGCACGCGATAAAAGATGCGCGAGCGATCCGAGTAGCTGAACTGTCGCGGCGGGACGACGACCACCTCGCTCACTCCCGCTTCGCTCGCCGGGGTGCTCGCGCGGGGCAAGAGCAAGAGCGTGCCCGCCGCGAGCACCTCTTTCGGATCGACGTGGTTGATCGCCCGGATGCGGGCTTCACTCGTGCCGTGCGCGCTCGCCACCGCTTCGACCGTGTCGCCGAACTTGACCGAATAGGTGTCGAAGCCGTCGTCGCTGCTGGCATTGCGAGCCAAGAGCGCCGTGCACGCGCTGCCTTTGCCGAGCGGAACGTGCACGCGCCAGCTCGGCTTGGGGGTGCCGGCCAGCCAGGGCGGGGTGCGCCCGGCGAGGTATTCGGGATTCATCGCGGCCAGCGCGGATAGTTCGACACCCGCTGCGCGCGCGACGTCATCGAGCGCGACGCTCGGCCCCACGCTCACCACGTCGAACGCCTCCGGCGGATCGCTCGGCACCGTGTCGAGCCCGAACGCCTTCTTGTTGTTCATTACGATCGCGAGCGCGAAGATCTTCGGCACGTACAGCGCAGTTTCCCACGGTACGCCCGCCTCGTAGCGCACGAGCTGCCAGAAGTCGTTGGTGTTGAACTTGCGGATGGCCTTGACCATGCCGCCGTAGCCCATGTTGTAAGACGCGATCGAGAGCTCCCAGCTGCCGAAGCGCCGGTAGAGATCGCTCAAGTAGCGACTGGCGGCCTCGGTGGAGCGCTCCGGATCGAGGCGCTCATCGACCCAGCGATCGACCGTGAGCCCGTACGTGCGCCCCGCGTCCGGCATGAACTGCCAGAGCCCAGCGGCTCCCGCGGGCGAGCTGATAGTCGGGTTGTGCCCGCTCTCGATCATCGAGAGCCAGACGAGGTCCGTCGGCAATCCTGATTTGGCGAGCTCCGCGCGGATCGCCCCCGCGTAGCGCCCGCTCTTTTTAGCCCACACTTTGCCGATCGATTTGCCGCTCGGGCTGTCGCGATAAAACCGCAGGTACTTGATCACGAACTCGTCGAGCACGACGGGCAGATTCGGCAAGGCGAGGCTCTTCAACCAGGCCGCGTCGGGCGCGCCGTCGAGCGCGCTCAAGCGTGGCTTGTCGAGGCTGACGCTCGGCGGCGCTCCCGTCGCGACGACCTCGGGCGCGTCGGACGCGACGGGCTCCGGCAGATCCCAGCGAAAGCCGGGCTCGACGCCCGTGAGCGGACGCGGAAAGAGCACGCGCTCGGCGTCGCGCAGCGAGCGCAATTCCGGATCGTCTTTGCCGGCGCGCAGCTCTTCGTCGCTCGGTCCGTCCGCTATCTTTTGGCGCGCGACGCGATCGGGCACGAGCCTGGGCGAGCCGGCCGGCAGCGTCGCCGAAGGCTTGTGCGGCGGGTGGCCTTTTTGGTGTGGTGCGCGTAGGGCCTGCTTCTCGCTCTTGTCGGGCTTCTCGGTTTTCTTGGGCTTCTCCGCGGACGGCTCGGGTGCGACCGGCACTGCTGCGGCCGCGGCGGGCAGCGCGCCAAGCGAGCGCGTGCCGACCCCGCGCTGCGGATCGGGATGACTGAGTTCGGCCTCGGGCTTGCCCGATTCGAGCGGCTCTGCCGGGTCCGAGGCTGGCTTGAGCGGCGATTTGGCCGTGGTCGGCTTCAGCGGTGGCTTGTTCGGCTTTGCCGCGGGCTTGGCTTTCTCCGCTGCCTGAGGCTTTTCGTGCGCTGGCTCGGCCGCGAACGCGGCTGCGGGCAGGAGCGCGAGCAAAGCGGCGAGCGAGGCTCGGACGGCGCGATGGCGGCGTGCCATGGCTCGCCTTCTACCATCGATCGGAAAAAGCCGCGAAATTGTCGCGGATTGTAGGGAGACGGCTAGAGCGACCTTGCTTTCGCGCGGGGAATTTGCGAGGCCGAACCATGTCCTCCGGCACCCGCGTGGAACTCGACACCTTCGGCCCGATCGAAGTCCCCGACGACAAGCTGTGGGGAGCGCAGACCCAGCGCAGCCTGCAAAACTTCGCCATCTCCGGCGAGCACATGCCCGAGCAGCTCTTGCGCGCGCTGGCGCTCGTAAAAAAGGCCGCAGCCTTCGTCAACATGGACCTCTCCGCGATCGACCCCAAGCTCGGCAACGCGATCGTAGCCGCGGCGGACGAAGTGATCGCCGGCAAACACCCGGGCGAATTCCCGCTCGTCGTCTGGCAGACCGGCAGCGGCACGCAGAGCAACATGAATATGAACGAGGTGCTCGCCAACCGCGCGAGCGAGCTGCTCGGCGGCGCGCGCGGCGAGAAGCGACTCGTGCACCCGAATGATCACGTGAACCGCGGACAGTCGTCGAACGACGTCTTCCCGGCGGCGATGAGCGTCGCCTGCGCGGACGCCGTGCAGAACCGCGTGCTCCCGAGCGTGCGCGCGCTGCGCGACGTGCTCGCCGAAAAATCGCAAGCGTTCGGGACGATCGTGAAGATCGGCCGCACGCACTTGATGGACGCGACGCCGCTCACGCTCGGCCAGGAAATCAGCGGCTGGGTCGCGCAGCTCGAGCACGGCGCGCGACACTTGGAGAGCGCACTGCCTCACCTGTGCGAGCTTGCCCTGGGCGGGACCGCGGTCGGCACGGGGCTCAACGCGCACCCCGAGTACGCTGTGCGGGTCGCCAAGAAGGTCGCTGAGCTCAGCGGGCTTGCCATCACGACAGCGCCCAACAAATTCGAGTCACTCGCCGCGCACGACGCGATCGTGTTCGGGCACGGCGCGCTCAAGACGCTCGCCGCGTCCTTGATGAAAATTGCGAACGACGTGCGCTGGCTCGCCTCCGGCCCGCGCTGCGGGATCGGCGAGATCGCGATTCCGGAAAATGAACCAGGCAGTTCGATCATGCCCGGCAAAGTGAACCCGACCCAATCCGAGGCGATGACCATGCTCTGCGCGCAAGTGTTCGGCAACGACGTGGCCGTCAACTTCGGCGGCGCGAGCGGCAACTTCGAGCTCAACGTGTTCAAGCCCTTGCTCGCGCACAACTTCCTGCAGAGCGCGCGGCTGCTCGCCGACGGCTGCGACAGCTTCCGAAAGAACTGCGCGATCGGCATCGAGCCCAATCGCGAACGCATCCAGCAGCACCTCGAAAACTCCCTGATGCTCGTCACCGCGCTGAACCCGCACATCGGCTACGACAACGCCGCCAAGATCGCCAAGAAGGCCCACAAAGAGGGCACGACCCTGCGCCAAGCCGCCGACGCGCTCGGCCTCGTTTCAGCCGAAGACTTCGATCGCTTCGTGCGGCCCGAAGAGATGATCGGCCCCAAGAAGTAGCGCGAGCTACTCCTAAGTTGCATTGCCTCAACCAGCAGCATTCCTGGGGCGCAGGTGGCGCTTACCCGAAGGGGTGGGCAGCCTGATCATCCATCACATCCCAATTGCTCGCGCTCGGCGGTGACACGATCGCCAACCTCAAAGACCACGCTCCTGGGGTGCCGGTGGCGCTTCGACATACCCGAAGGGGTGGGCGAATGCCGCAAGTGGACCTGGCAGTCTTTGGCAAAGGCAGATCACGATCCGCCACGGAGACCGAGACCCGAAAAAATCCGGCAAGCCCGGCGCCTACTGGCCCCTAGTCGCGAGGATTGCGAGGCAACCTGCGAAGGAACTCCCCAAAAACAAAAACCCAAACCTAAAGTGCAACCGCATGCACTTTAGCGCCAGAGCTCGACGCCGGTCGCCACCAAGTGCAGCTCATTGGCGCTGCCGTCCGGATTCTTGTCGCCGAATTTTGCACCTTCGCTCTCCAAATGAGCGACGCGCTCGGACGGGACTGTATCGATCGTGAGGGAGCCTTGAACCTTGGCCTGCGAACCGGCCGAGTCAGTTGGCACGAAAAAGCCGTAGTCTTTGAAGGTCACGCGACAGCTAGGCGCGGCCGGATCCGACTCCGCGGAAATTTGCATCCAACAGCCGCGTCGGGTGCAAGCGCTCTTCACGCGCCCCGCCACGGTGACGCTCTGATCGCGATACGTTTTGGGTGACCTGAGTAGATCGGCCAGTGACGTTTCACCCGCCGCAGAGAGAGGCGCGCCGAAGAGCTGGTGCGGCGAAGCACGAATCGGTTCAGTAACCGCTGCCACCCCCTCGGGTGACGGGGTGGGTGTGACCTTGCACGCACACAACACAACACAGACGGTCGACAGTACACGGTTGCGGATCAAACCCGACATTCGCGCGGAGGATAGCGCGACTTTCGTAGCGACGCGGCCCGTCCTCGCTCGCCGGCTGCGTGGTCATTAATGGCGCCGACGTTTACCCCTAAAAACAGGCTTGAATGAGTGCCTGGCGCGCGGCACCTCAATCGACCTATCGACCTTACAGCGAGTTCGATTCAAGTCACGGGCTCTTGTCGGCTGCGACCCTGCACACGCTGTGCGTAAACTGCGGCGTGACCATCAGCGCCCAAGTCAGATTTGACCATTGCCTAAGGGCCCCGGAGTCGTCACCATGGGACGCTGAATCATGAAATCACTGCGCTCAACAATATTGCCAAAGGCTCGGTGCTTGGTGGTAGGTTCCGCGCGCTTGGGCGGGCGCGCTTTGCGCGTGGGCCCGCACGCAGCTGCACTATCTTGAAACCAGGCTTTTACGTGTTGGACACCCCGGCAGGCTACACTCGACGAATCTGCCGATATTCGCGCTTGAGGCCAGGAACCCGACTCCGATGAGCATCACTATCAAGGGCATGGTTCAATACGAGGGCGTGACCTACCGCATCGTGCGCTTGGCGCGCGGCTCCTACTCCGTCGTCCGCATCCAGGACGACATGGAGGTGGGAAAATTTGCGACACAGCCGCAGCTGCGCGTGTCGGACGAGAAGATCAAACTCGACGAGCTACGCGAAATCGTCAAATTCGCCATCCGATCCGCACGCACCAGCGCCGTCGTCCGCCTGCCGTAGTCGAACAGGCGGAAATTCCCTCGAGCTGCGGGTGATTGGGCAAAGCCCGCCCGCCAAGTTCTGGTTTTGGCAAGGCTTTCACAAGCACCGCAGCGGGCGCGCATCGCACCAAGTCTACGCGCGGGCGCGGGAGCTCGCGGCGAGCCACGTGAGCGCGGCAACGGCAAAGGCTACGGTGAACGAAAAGAGCGCCCAGCCTGGTCTGGACACGCCGAGACCGTTGCGGCTGAGCACGCCCTCGAACACCTGCACCAGCACCGCCGAAAAGCCATAGGCGGCCACGCTGTAGAGGGTGCTGCGCCGGAGGCGGCCCAAGACCTCCACGGCGCGCGGCGTGCTCGGCCACACGTCTCGACGCAGGTGACGCACCCACATCACGAGCGGACTCGACAGCGTCGCGAGCACGCCGACCATCGAGAGCGTGACCTCGGCGGACGACAGATCGTTACCGCGCAGCAGGCGCACCAGCGCTGCAGCCACGGCCACCAGATTCAAAAATAGCCACGACCAACCGAACAGCGAGAAGAAGACGAGACCCGGGCGCGCCAAGCGCACGTTGCGCGCGGTCTCCTCGATGGCGTCGACCCCCGTGCCCGTTTGTGGAGCGGCGAGCAGCGTGCGCGCGGCTGCCTCGAGTAGCGTCGGCGGCGTATCGCTCCGAACACTCTGCACGACCACCGAGGGCTGCAGCGCGGGCGCCGCACCGAATTCGTCGAAAGGGGGCAGCTCCTGCTCGAGCGCCTCCATGGTCTGGAAGCGTTCCTTCAGCGATTTGGCCATCGCGCGCTGCAAGACCAGCTCGAGCGCGAGCGGTATCGACTGCTCGAGCGCCGTCGGGCGCGGCGGTTCCTGCGTGAGGACCGCGGTGAGCGTCGCCATCGGATCGAGGCCTTCGAACGGCTTGCGACCCGTGAGCGCGCGGTAGAGAATCGCTCCGACCGCGTAAATATCGGCGCGCGCGTCGACGCGATCCCCGCGCGCTTGCTCGGGGGCCATGTAGTCCGGCGTGCCCATCACCGTGCCCGCCTTGGTGAGGCCGTCCGGGCTTTCCGCCAACTTCGAGATACCGAAGTCGAGCATCTTGACGATGCCCTCCGGGCCCGCGAGAAACACGTTCTCGGGCTTCACGTCGCGATGGACGATGCCGCTGGCGTGCGCCGCTGCGAGCCCGCGACACACCTGACGTACGATGCGCACGGCGTCTGCCACCTCGAGCTTGCCGATGCGATCGAGATGATTGCCGAGCTCCTCCCCCTGCAAGAGCTCCGCGACGATGTACGGCCGCCCGTCGGGGCTGGTGTTGACGTCGTACACGTCGACCACGTTGGGGTGTATCAGCGCGCTGGCGGCTTCAGCTTCGCGCTGAAAGCGCGTCACGACCTCCGGCTGGCGCGCGAGCTCGTGATGCAGCACCTTGACCGCAAAATGCTTGGCGTGCAGCCGCGTGTGACGCGCCTCGTAGACGCGGCCCATGCCGCCCTCACCGATCACGCGCATGACCTCGTATGAGCCCGCGAGTAACTGCCCGAGTAGCGGATCCTCGTCGCTCGGAGCGTCCTCGAGCGGCGTCGCGTCGCGCGGACAGACCCGGAAATCGGCCGGGTAGCGGCCGCCGCACGTCGGGCAAACCCGCGGATTGAGCGCGGCCATGCTGCTCATCGCCGGCCGGCCGTCGGATACGGCCGCCGATGGCCCCCTCAGCCCAGTCGCACCAGGAACGCTGGGGCTACTGATGGGGCGAGGGTCTGACATGGGCCCGTCATCGTAGCGCCGCACGCGCTCGGTCTGCAACCGCGCCGCAGTTGCTCCGCCCCAACCCAATAAAACAAAACCCTCAACTCAGCTTTTGACGACGACGTAGATGTTATTTCCCTGCCGATTCACCAGCAAGAGCACGCTGTTCTTGGACTTGACGTAAATGTCTTGAAAGCGCTGAGGCGTGTCCACGTGTGTGCGATTGACCTCGACGATGACGTCGCCCGGGCGCAGACCGGCGCGCGCGGCCACGCTGTTCGGATCGAGACGCGCGATCACCACGCCGTCCCTGACGTCATTGTCGATCTCGAACTCGCGACGGCTGTCAGCGTTCAAATCCGAGACGACGACGCCGTCCAGGGCGCCGCCGTGCGCCGCGCCGCTCGAACTCGCCTGACGAGCGTCGCGATCCGGCTGTTCGCCGAGCTGCACGTCGACACTGACGGGCTTCGCGTCGCGTAGCACCTGGAGCGTCACCTTGTGGCGCGCTCCGGCTTCGGCAATCGCGTTGCGGAATTCGCCGGTGGTGTTGACGGTCGCCGCGTCGACTTTCAGCACGACGTCACCGCGTTTCAAGCCGGCGGAAGCGGCGGGCCCACCTGCCCGGACATCGGAGAGCAGCACGCCGCTCGCGGACGGCAGCTTGAGCGCCTCGGCGATCTGCGGATCGACGTCCTGAATCGCGACACCGAGCCAGCCGCGGGACACCTTGCCGTCCGTCTTCAAGCTGTTCATGATCGGCAGCGCCATTTTGGTTGGAATGGCGAAGCCGATGCCCTGATAGCCGCCGCTGCGCGACAGGATCGCCGTATTGATGCCCACCAGCTCTCCGTCCGTGTTGATCAGCGCGCCGCCTGAATTCCCAGGGTTGATCGCGGCGTCGGTCTGAATGAAGTCTTCGTAGGTGGCGATGCCGACGTCGGCGCGGCCCTT
>DASYCR010000843.1:0-8677 GCA_036500095.1 Polyangiaceae bacterium | reverse complement strand
AACCCCAGGTTAGACCCCAAAGCCCGCCCAGGGCGTAAGTGAGCACGCCGAACGCGATCGACACCAGCAAATTGAAGCGGTCGAGCAGCACGAGTTCGGGATAGCGAGCGAGATCGCGCACGCGCTCGAGGTCCGTGTCGTCGTAGCGATTCGACAGGATCCAGCCCACGTGGCTCCACCAGAAGCCGTCTTGCGCGACCGAGTGCACGTCCTCAGGGCCGTCCGAGTACTTGTGGTGCGCGCGGTGGTGAGACGCCCACCACAGCACTCCCTTTTGCACGCTGCTCATCGCCAGCAGGGCGAGCACGCATTGAAACACGCGGCTCGTCCGGTACGAGCGGTGCGAGAAATAGCGATGGTAGCCGCCCGTGACGCCGAACATGCGCAGCGCATACAAACCCAGAGCCAGGCCGAGCCCCGACCAGGACCAGCCGAGGTGCCAGACCAGGGCGATGGCGACCAGGTGCACGGCAAAGAAAGGAACGGACTTGAACGGGGCTATCCGATGGGAGCGGGGCGCCAGGCGCGCTTCGGTCATCCTCAAAACCTAGCGCGCGAGCGCTGCCATCGACGTCATGAGATGGTCATCTCTCCGGCGTGTCTCGTTCCGAGATCCCGCATAAACCGCGGGGGTGATTTTGAAATCCCGAATCGACGCGCGCGGCGCGCCACGCTGCGTCAGAGCGCGTCAAACTCCGGATGGGCGGCCGAGGTTTCGGCCCGCACTCGCAATCACGTCACGGTACCAATAGGCCGAGTCCTTCGGCACGCGGCGACCAGTCGGAAAGTCGCAGAAGATCAGGCCGAAGCGATGTTTGTAGCCGTGCGCCCACTCGAAATTGTCGATGAACGACCAGTGGAAATACGCTTGTACCGGCACGCCGTCCTCGAGCACGCGCGCGAGCTCGAGCAAGTGACGCTCGGTAAAGTCGATGCGCGCCGGGTCGTGCACCTTGCCGTCGAGTGAGACCCAGTCGCGACACGAGATGCCGTTCTCGGTGATCACGATCGGCTTCTTGTAGCGCTCCCAGAACAAGCGCGGCCCCCAGTAGATCGCCTCCGGCGTCACCAGCCATTCGAATGCCGTGATCGGGAAGCCGACCTCCGGCTTGACGAGCTCCGGCCCCTTGTCGCCCGCGCGCACGCGATCACCTTGGTAGATGTTGACCCCGCAAAAATCGACCGGCTCGCTGATGAGCTTCATGTCGCCGTCGCGGATCTCGGGCACGCTCGCGCCGAAGAACTCGAGCCCTTCTTGCGGGTAGTCACCCAAGAAGACCGGATCCATCCACCAGCTGTTGGTCCAAGCCGTCTCGGCGGTGACTGCAAAGGCGGCGCGACGAGCGGCTTCGATGTCCTCCGGGCTGTTGCTGTTCGGGATCTTGGGCAGCCCGACGGGTGCGAAGCCGACGCGCACCGGTCGCAGACTCCCCGCGCGGATCGCCTGCACGGCCCGGCCGTGCGCGAGCAACGCATGGTGGCCGGCGCGCAGTACTTCCGCGAAGCGCAAGTTGTCACCCGGCGCGTGGCGACCTTCATGGTGGCCGGCGCCGATGAAAACCTGCGGCTCGTTGAGCGTCATCCACTGCTCGACGCGATCGCCGAGCTTGCCGGCGATCAAGTGGGCGTACTCACCGAACCACTCCACCGTGTCGCGGTTGAGCCAACCGCCGCGGTGATAGAGCGCGAGCGGGTAGTCCCAATGAAAGAGAGTCACCCAGGGCGCGATGCCCGCGGCCAGCAGCTCGTCCACCAAGCGGTCGTAAAAATCCAGACCCGCCGCGCTCACTTTACCGACGCCTTCCGGCAAGACGCGCGGCCAAGACACACTCAGCCGGTAGGCACGCAGACCGAGCTCTTTCATCAAGGCCACGTCCTCGCGGTAGCGATGAAAGTGGTCGCACGCGACGTCCCCGCTCTGCCCCTGCCAGACCATGCCCGGCTTCTTGCAGAACATGTCCCAGGTCGAGAGGCCCTTGTCCCCTTCGTACGCAGCGCCTTCGATCTGGTAGGAGGCTGCCGCGGCGCCCCACACGAAATCAGCGGGGAAGCGGCTCATTCTTCGAGGCTCTGCCCGATCGTCGTCGTCGCGTCCTTGAGTTCGTAGACGCCGAGCGCCTCGTTGGCGGCGAAGCGAATGTGCTTGGCTTGCGACTCGACCGCGTCTTCCTGTGCGAGCGCCAGGATCTTGGTCAACGCTTGGCGCGCGCGCCGCAGCTCGAACGCGAGCCAGTTGACGTCCGGCGTCGCCTCGCTGTCACCGCTCGCGTAGCGTTTTTCGACGGCCGCGATGCGCCACTCGACGAGTACGTCGCGCGGCGGCAAGAGCCCCGTTCCACCGCAATCCGGGCACGCGCCGAGCCCGGTCTCGGTCGCCGTCTCGCCGCGGCCGTAGCAGGTCAAGCACGCTGCCTGGCTCGATTCTGAAGACATGATGCGCGGCACCTTACTCGAGCTTCCGAGAGCTTGCACTACGACGCATGCGGCTCGATAGAAAAACCCCGGACTCGCCGCAATGCGGCGGCCCGATTCTGAGTCCAATTGCTTGTAACACGCGTTACGACCAGATGGGCTCCGAGAGGGCTTCTTGCTCCGCTCGCTTTTCATCCCTCGTGGTCGCCGTCAGGGGGATGGCGAAACTCTGTTGAAAAGACGGAGAGGGCGGTGGCAGAGCTAGGGCGTGGTTTGAGGCAGAGGCAGAGGTTGAGGCAGAGCGAGTGGTTGGCTGCCTCGCGACACTCGCGTGCACAAGGTATTGTGCCGGCACTGGCTCAACTGCCTCGACTTGGTCGCTCTGAGTAGCCCGCTGCGAGCTAGGCGAAATTGAACGCAGCTCGCAGCGCGTCGTACGCGTCCGGCTTCACGCTCGGCTTGAGCCGCTCCGGGTTCGGCGCGGCGAAGCGCGCGTACAGCTCACTCCACGGCTTTTTTTCGACGGCGTGTGCGGCTCGCAGCGCGCCGCCCAGCGCGGACGAGTTGCGGACGAGCGAGAGCGTGCAGATCTCGGCGCCGAACACGTCGGCCAACACCTGCAGGATCCCGCGATTTTTGGCAGCGCCGCCGGTCACGCGCAAATTCCGCGGCCGCTCGCCGATGAAGGCGGAGTGATGCTGCATACTGAGCGCTTGCGCCTCGACGACCGCGCGCGCCAGCGCCGCCGGCTCTTGCCACGCGACGAACGCGGGGCTGCCGCTGAGCTCGACGCGCGGCTCGAACACCTTGGGCGTCATTTCCGGCACGAAGTACGGCAGCATGCGCTGTTGCTCGTTGCCCGGCCGTGTCTCTCGCAAAATGGCTTGCTCGAACGCGGGCCACGAAAGCCCCGCGCGCGTGGCGACCGCTTCGCGCGCCAGCGAGCCGTTGGCGAAGCAGATCAAGCACATGAAGCCGCCCGCGGGATTGCCGAAGACGTGGCCATAGCCGCGCGGATCGGTGCGCGGCTCGCGCATCGCGGCGAACACCGTATCGCTCGTGCCGAGGCTCACCACCGCCGTGCCCGGCTCCGTCGCGCCCATGCCGACCAAGCTGCTCGGATTGTCGCCGGTGAACGCGAACACCGGCGTATGCGCGCGAAAGCCATAGCGCCTCACGAAATACTCGGCGAGCTCCCCAACCTGCGTTTCCGACGGCACCGCGGCGGACAGCTTGTCGGCGAGGCCGGGCGCGACGGCGGCCAGCATCGGCTCGCTCCACGCTCCGCGCGCGAGGTCGAGCAAGTTCATGCCCGAACCGTCGCCGAAATCGATGGGCGCACTGCTACCGACCAGCAGCGACGCCATGAACGAGCTCACCAGATGTATTTCGGCGGTCGCCTGGTACGCGCGCGGTTCGTCCTGCATGAACTTGCGAATCTGCGCGCCCGTGAAGCGCTCGATCGCGCGCGAGCCCGTGATGCGCACCACCTCGGCGTCACCGCCGACCGCACTGGCGATCTCCGCGCACTGGGCGCTGGTCGAGCTATCCATCCAGATCGGCGCGCGCGCGCGGCTCAAGAGCGGCGCGACCTGCGCTTGCAAATCCGAATCGGCGGACCAGCCACCGAGCGCTGACAACTTGCGACCGAGGTAAACCGAGCCGTGCTGCTGCCCGGCACCGCTGATGCCGGCGATCCGAGCGAGCTCGAAACCGCTCTCCTTGATTTGGCCAAGCAAGCGATCGAGCGCCGCGACCCACATCAGCGGATCCGCGTGGCGCACGCGCGGGTCGCTGTGCTCGAGGAAGCCGTGCGGCGCGTGAAACTCGGGCAATTCCGCGCCGAAGTTCAGGCTGCGCTCGAGCACGACCTGCCCGGAGTCCGTGTCGATGACGAGCGCGGTCAAACTTTGCGTGCTGGAGTCGAGACCAAGAAATAGCGCCATGAACGTGAGTCCTTCCGTGACGGCCCTACCGTAACAGATGGCGCACGGCATGCGACCTAGTGACTCTCGCGGGCGAATGAGCGCGCGCTACGAACGAACGACCCCCAAGAAATTCGGCGTATAGCCCGGGAAAGTGTGGGTGAAGTTCGACACGCCCAAGCAGTGCGTACTGACCTCGCCGAGCACGTCGCGATAGTCGGTGGTCACCGCCAGGTCGCGCTCCTCGAAGCGCTGCTCGGGCTCGAGACCCGGCCAGCGCCCGGCCACCTGCCCGCCATTCACAGCGCCGCCCATCACCATCATCAGCGAACCGTGGCCGTGGTCCGTACCGCCCGTGCCGTTTTCGGCCACCGTGCGCCCGAACTCCGTCATGGTCACGAGCGTCACGCGCCCGAAGTCCGCGTCGAGATCCGCGCGGAACGCCGCTAGCGCGCGGCCGAGCTCTTCGAGCTTCTTACCGAGGGAGCCGTCGGCCCCGCCCTGCCCCGCGTGCGTGTCCCAGCCGCCCGCGTCGAGCCAGACCACCTGCACGTCCAGGTTCGATTTGATGAGCTGTGCCGCGTCGCGCAGATGCTTGTACTTGTCGGGATAGTTCGCGCCGTTTTTGGGTTGATAGCTCTTGGGGTCGAGCGCTTGCAGCATGCGCGTGGCGTACAGCGCGTCGCGACCGCCTTGCCCGAGCGCGTCGCGGCTCTCGCCGTACAGGCGCTCGAAGCCGCGGTGCATGGCGTCCCGCATGCGGCCCGGCCCATGCAGATCAAAGCCTTCCAGATTGCGCACCAAGAGCGCGCCACTGGTGCCGGACAGAGCGCGCGGCACGTGGTCGCCGAGCGCGATCGAGCGTTCGAGCCCGCCCCGCGGCAGTTCACCGAGCGCGCGCGACAGCCAGCCCTCGGCGGCCGTGTGCACGTCCGGCCCCGCGATCTCCATTTCGTCTTGTGCGTCGAAGTGCGAGCGCGTGCCCGTCGGCAAGCCGACCGCGTGGACCACGGCGAGCTCTTTCGCTCGGTAAATCGGCAAGAGAGCCGCGAGCCGCGGATTGAGCGCGAAGCGGCCGTCGAGATCGAGCGCCGCGCCGTCACCCTTGCCGGGTCGTTGAATCGCGATCGAGCTGCGGTCGCGGTAATAACTCGCCTCAGCGTACGGCACGACGACGCTCAAGCCGTCCACCGCGCCGCGCATGAACACGCACACGAGGACGCGCCGATCCGCCGGCCGCGGTTCGGCCTGCGCCGCGTGCGAGAGCGCCATCAGCGACCACGCGGACGCCGTACCCATGCGAAACAGCGTGCGGCGATCGAAGCGGATGGGCATCTCTGGTTCCTCCTCAGCGGCGCTGGAACGCCGGACTCCCGAGCGCCAAGGCGAGCGCCGCGTTGCGACGATCCACGGGCTCCTCGATCGCGCCGGCTTCCTCACGGACTACCTGGAGGGTGCGCGCGTCACCCAGACCCAGGAAAAAGACGCGATTGATGCGCGCGACGAGCTCCGGGAGCGCGAGCGTCGACGGCCAAAGCTCGTCGAGGTTCGGCAGCTTCACCCCGGGTACCTTGCCCGAGACGAGCCGCGTCGCGACGTCCATGCGCGCGAGCAGCTGAGCGCCACCAGACCAGGCGGCCGCGATGTCCGCGTAGCCGGTCGGGACCGGTTGCAAGAGCGGCGGCTCACCGAGCTGCTGACTGACCTTCGTGATCTCGGTCGACGCGTCGAGCTCGGCGCCGAGCGCGCGCAGGGCACTGGCCAGAAACTCGCTCGGCTTCTTGAGCTTTCCGCCGCGTACCGTGGGATCCCAGAAGCTCGGATCATGCAGGATGGCGCGCAGCGTCGCGGCGATGTCGCCGTCGGTCTCTCTGAAGCGCGCGGCAACGCGCGCGACGCACGGCGCGTCCGGAGCGTCCGACACGAAACGACGACACAATTTACCGGCGATGTGCTGGGCGGTAGCCGGGTGCTTGGCCAGCATGCGCAGCAGCGCGAGGCCCTCTTCTTCGCCACCGTTGGGCCCAAAGGCTACGCCGAGCACCGTTTTGCTCCCGCGATCGTGACGATCGGGACGAAATTCATAGCTCAGCCCGTCTTCCGGGCGACACAGGCCGAAGCCGGTCAGCACGCGGGCGACCTCGATCACGTCTTGTTGCGTGTAGCCCCCGTCGACACCGAGCGTGTGGAGCTCGAGCAGCTCGCGCGCGTAGTTCTCATTGAGTCCGCGCTTCTTGCGCGGCTTTGGGTTCGCGCCGCCGCGCAAGCGTCCCGTCGACAGCTCGCGCTCTTTGTCGGCTACGACGCTCTTGTCGTTGTCGAGGTAGATGAGCATGGCGGGGTGCCGCGCCGTCGCGACCAATAAATCTTCGAAGCGGCCGAGCGCGTGCGGCACGATCGCGGTCTCGACGTAGTTGCCGCCCAGAACTTTGACGGCGTTCTTGCGCAAATAGACATTGAAGTGATTGGCCCAGAAATCGATCATCAGCGCCTGCAATTGCGCGTCGCTCGTGACCTGGCGCGCGGTCTGCGCCGCGCCGACCGCAGCGACGAGCTCCTTCACGTTGATGCGATTGGCCTGCTTGCGGAGCGAGATGTGCTCGGTGTCGACCGGGTCGCTCCGCTCGTCGGCGGCGAACGCCGCCACCACGTCGTCCGGCTGACCCAGGGCGCGGCGGTACGGCGCCGCAGCCAGCGTTGCGGCTTCCCCGGGGGGCGGAGGCACGAGTTGTTCCTCGAACCAGCGTTCGACGCCGAGGCTCGCGAGCCAAGCGGGGTCGGTCAGCGTGGGGCCATAGCTAAAACGGCCAAGCACGTGCCGCGTGATGTCCGGCGTCAGCGCGGGCAAAGTCGCCACAGCCGGCGCCGCTTTGGCCGACTGTGCCGTACGTGTCGTAGCGCTGGGGCGCGCCGCGCAGCCGAGAGCAAGCGCTGCGGCGCCGAGCGCCACCAAGTCACCATCGCTCATCGAATTCTGGATGCCGGCGGTGGTCCGCTCGTTAAAGGCCTCCAGCCCGCGGAGCGCGATGCTCCGCCCGACCGGACGAAAATTCTACACTTCATAAATTGCCCAAAACGTGTCGGATTCACCTTCGACCTTCCGGCCCAGCCGAAGCCGCGCTAGCCACTCTCCATGGCGTCTTTCGACTCCGCCCGAAACTGCCACATCGTGCGCATCGTTTACGACGGGCCGGGTGTGGCAGGAAAGACGACCAACCTCAAACGCATCTGCGACGTGATTCCGTCCTCGCGGCGCACCGAGATCTACACGCCGGCCGAGCTCAAGGGCCGCACCATGTTCTTCGATTGGCTCGAGATCGACGGCCCCACGCACGACGGCGCACACATCAAGTTTCAGCTGATCACCGTGCCGGGCCAGGTCGAGCGCAACTACCGGCGCAAGCCACTCGTCGAGATGGCGGACGTCGTGGCCTTCGTGTGCGATTCGAGCCCGGCGCAGATCCCCGACACGATGCGCACTTTCTCGCGTTTGCGAGCGCTGCTTCGCCGTCGCAACGATCGCTTGCCGCTGATCGTGCAAGCGAACAAGCAGGACGTCTCTGACGCCATGCCGCCGGCTAAATTGCGCAAGCGCCTGCGGCTCGACGCCGACGTGCCGATGATCTCCGCGACGGCCGTCAACGGCAAAGGCGTGAAGGAAACACTGATGGCGGCGATCAAGGCCGGCGTTCACGCGCTGCGCAACGACGCGCGCTCGCCGTTCGCGGCCGCGTTCGCCAACGGCGACGCGCTGTTCGACCACGTGCTCACCTTCGAGGACACCCCGAACACGAACGAGATCGTGGACGCCGAGGAATTGCATATCGCAGCAGAGGACGTCGAGGTCGACACGGCAGAGGCCGCAGTACATCTGCAGGCCGCGGCGTCACTAGACGATCTCGAGGCGCGCGCCCGTCGCGGCGCCAAGAAGAGCGGCAGCAAGTCCGCGGAAAAGTAAGCCCGCCAGCGCTCGCCAGCATGGCGCGAGCGACGAGGCGGGCGTGAGTATTGCTACATTGAAATTTCGAGCGCGACATTCGTCGACTGCTCACGGCCGCGCGCTTTACAAAACCTGAAACCGGTTTCACAATCGGCAGCCCATGACTCGCGCACGCTTGGTTTTGCTGTGTTCTCTCCCCTGTTTGGTGCTGGCCTGTGCCGAAGCAGAAAATGGCGTCGGCGACAGCGGCGGCGGGGCAACGGGCGGCAATCTGACCGGGGGCAGCGCGGGTCGCGCGGTCGGCGGCGGGGCGGGCACGTACAGCTCCTCGGGTAGCAGCGGGAGCAACGCCTTCGGTGGAACGGTCGGCAGCGGTGGAGCAGCCGGCAGCGCGGCGGGT
>DASYCR010000842.1:0-2960 GCA_036500095.1 Polyangiaceae bacterium | reverse complement strand
GATTGCTACCTCTGCCCGGGCAACGCGCGCGTCTCGGGCCGTCGCAACCCCGACTACTCGGCCGTCTTCGTTTTCGACAACGATCACCCGTGTGTGTCGAGCGCCGCGCCGAGCGAGCTTGCCGCGCCGCTCGGTATCTATCGATCACGGCCGGCTCAGGGCGCGGCGCGTGTGGTTTGTTATACCCCGCGGCACGACCTCACACTGGCCGAGCTTGCTGTTCCGGAGATCGTCGCTCTCTTGCGTGCGTGGCAAACTCAGTACACCGAGCTCGGCTCGCGCCCGGAAGTCGAGAACGTCTTGATCTTCGAGAACAAGGGCGAAGTCGTGGGCGTCTCGAACCCGCATCCGCATTGCCAGATCTACGCCACGAACTTCGTCTTCAAGACGATCGAGGTCGAGGCCCAGGCAGCGGAGCGACATCTGCGTGAGACCGGTCGCGTGCTGTTCCAGGACGTGATTGCCGCGGAGCAGCAAGACGGGCGGCGAATCCTGTGCGAGAACGCGACGGCGATCGCCTTCGTCCCGTACTTCGCGCGTTACGCCTACGAGACCTACGTTGCGCCGAAGGCACGACACGCGAGCTTGGCGGAGCTCGACGAGACCGAGCTAGTCGGCTTTGCCGAGGTGCTGAGCGAGGTGCTCGCGCGTTTCGACAACCTATGGCGGATGTCGTTTCCGTACGTGATGGTGCTGCACCAGGCGCCCACGGACGGTCAAAAATATCCGGGCTTTCATTTTCACGTCCAGTTTCACCCGCCGCTCCGCAAGCCCAACCTGCTCAAATACTTGGCGGGGCCGGAAGTCGGGGGCGGCTGCTTCTTGAGCGACACGGCGCCGGAGGAAAAGGCCGCGGAGCTCCGAGCAGTGTCGGCCATGCACTACAAGGTTCGCGGCGGCGCATGAGCGACCCACTCTCCCTCACCGACGAGCTCGCCGATTTTCGTCGCTTGCTGGCCGTGCCCGAACGCGAGCTGCCCGCGCTGAGCGGCTTGTTCGATGGCGCTGAGCTTGGCCGCATCGCGCGAGCTCCCGGTCGCCTCGACGTGATGGGAGGAATCGCTGACTATTCAGGCTCCCTGGTCCTCGAACTGCCGATTCGGGAAGCGGCGTGGGTGGCGGTCGCAACACACCCCGAACCTCTCGTGCGCATCGCGACGGTGGACAAAGACGCTCGGCAAGCGCGTTCCTTCGAGGCACCGCTTGCCGCGTTTTCCGAGGGAACGCTCGCCGAATACGAATCCGCGTGCGCCTATTTTCGTGCCGAGCCGGCTCGGCGCTGGGCGGCGTACATCGCCGGTACATTGCTGGTGTTGATGCGTGAGCGCGGCCTGCGGCCGACGCGCGGCCTGCGCATCTTGCTCGCTTCTGACGTGCCGGAGGGCAAAGGGGTCAGCTCGTCGGCCGCGATCGAAGTCGCCGCCATGCAAGCCGTAGCCGCGACGTTCGGTCTGCAGCTGGGTGAGGTCGAACTCGCCCAGCTGTGTCAAAGGGTCGAGAATCGCGTGGTCGGCGCGCCCTGTGGCTTGATGGATCAGATGACGGCAAGTTGCGGGCGCGAGGACAAACTGCTGGAGCTCCTGTGCCAGCCCTCACGGATCCAAGGGCAGCTTGCAGTACCCGAGGACATCGAGTTTTTCGGCATCGACTCGGGCGTACGCCACCAAGTGACCGGCGCGGACTACGGGCAGGTGCGGGTAGCCGCCTTCATGGGCTACCGGATGATCGCCGATGCGTGCGGATTGCCCGCGAGCGTTCTCGAAGCGGGTCGCGTGCGTGTCGACGACGCGCGCTACGGTGGATACCTGGCGAACGTCACTCCGTCCGAATACGCGCGCCGCTTTCGAAATATCCTGCCGGCAGCGCTCGACGGGCGCGCCTTCCTCGATCGCTTCGGCGGCAGCACTGACGACGTGACCCGGATCGAAAGCGATCGGAGCTACCCCATCGCGAGCGCGACGGAGCACGCCATCTTCGAACATTTTCGAGTACGCACGTTTGCCGAGCTGCTGAGCGCCGCGCCGCGAAACTCGCGCCGCCTGGAGCAGCTCGCCGAGTTGATGTACCAATCGCACGCGAGCTATTCCGCCTGCGGCCTCGGTTGCCGGCACACGGATTTATTGGTCGACCTCGTGCAGCGCGCCCCGCAAGAGTCCGGGCTCCTGGGGGCCAAAATTACCGGCGGAGGGAGCGGGGGTACCGTCGCGATTCTGGCGCGGGCGGGCGCGCGCACGGCTGTCCAGCGCGTGGCCGATGAGTACGGAACAGAGACCGGTCATAGCCCATACGTCTTCGCGGGCTCTTCGCCCGGCGCCGCCGAATATGGCTCTCATTCGTTCGGCGGCTGAACGCATACTCAGCTACTCGGCGAGGCACGACCGGACTCACTCGTGCGGCTTGCTTGCGCGAAAGGGTCTCGCAGACTACGTTCTGCGCCCTTTTCCCCCGAGGAGCCCGTAACTCATGGCCCGCGTCACCGTCGAAGATTGCTTGGAGCAAGAAGAGAACCGTTTCGCGCTGGTCGTCCTTGCGGCTCAGCGCACGCGCACCCTGATGAAGGGCGGTCCGGCGCTCGTGAACGCGAAGAACAAGGCGCCCGTAATCAGCTTGCGTGAGATCGCGGCGGGCCGCGTCCGCTTTCACCGTCCCTCGGTCGAGGCGGTTGCCGAGTACATCAACGAGCTCGGCCGCGTAAATCTTTGAGTGCGAAGGCGCGCAGCGCCGAGCCCGCACACGCCATCGAGGATTTCGGTGTAGCCGGCGACGGCGGAGCGCTCGCTCACTACGACGACCCGGCCTATTACACGAAGACGTATAAGGACCGCCGGCACGACGTCGACTATTACGTACGGCTGGCCAGAGAGGCTAAGGGTCCGGTGCTCGAGTACGGGGTGGGCAACGGGCGCATCGCGCTGCAGGTCGCGCGCGCCGGCGTGGCCGTTCATGGCGTCGATCTGTCG
>DASYCR010000841.1:0-3711 GCA_036500095.1 Polyangiaceae bacterium | reverse complement strand
CGGGACGTGAAGCGAAGCCTTGACCGCGGATGACGCGCGAACAGCGACTCGATCACGCCGCTTTTGGGGACCCCGAGCGTGAGCGCCAGATATTTACGCTCTACCGTGTGCGCCTGGAGTTGCGCCTTCAATCCCTCGCGTGCTTTCTCGTCCTTGGCGACGACCAAAAGGCCGCTCGTGTCCTTGTCGATGCGATGCACGATGCCCGGCCGCAACGCAGCCGTGGCCTCGTCGTCCGCGAGCAGGCTGCCGCTGAGCGATCCGCGCGCAACGAGGCCGTTCACGAGCGTGCCGGTCGCGTGCCCGCGCGCGGGATGCACGACCATCCCGGCCGGTTTGTCCACGACGAGCAAGTGTTCGTCTTCGAACACCACACTGACGGACACGCTCGCGTCCGGGATCGCGCGGGTTTCCGGCCGAGGGCCAGGCATCACATCGACGACGCTGCCCGGGCCGATGGCGTCGCGCGCACGACAAGGCACACCCGAGATCAACACGCGACCCTCGCCGATCCAGCGCTGAATCGTGGCTCGTGAGAGATCCGGCAACAGCCGCGCCAAAGCCTTGTCGACGCGCTCGCGAACCTCGTCAGGACCGAGCACGAAACGGTGCGCGCTCACGTCCAACCCCAGGCTCTAGCGTTACCAGAGCTTGCTTTTGATGTGCCCCTTGGACTTGACGAGGATGTCGACCAGGGCGCGGTCGTAGAAATTGCGGTGGTAAAGATCGGGCGATACGCGACTCTTATATAGAGCGCGCCCCTCCTCGATCTCCTCGCTGAGCTCTTCGAAAAGGCTATCCCCCTCGACGCCGCGGATGATCTTTTCCTCGTTGTAGAGCGAAAGATCGCTCGCGATGGCGCGAGCAAGACGACGGGCAGCTTCTTCGGTCTCGATCAGGGGCATGCCTCAGGGGCTCCTTCCGGAATAGTATCGCGTGAGCCGGGCGCGCCTGTCAAAACAAGCGACAATTAGGCCCCCGAACCGCTCGGCGTCCCTTCCACGACAGAACTCGAGGTCAGTCCCGCTTCATTGACGGCTGCAGCGCAGAGCAGGGCCGCGCAGACCAGCCCATAGCGCCCCGCCCCGAAAAATAGCGCGTGCGTGACGGCCGTGGTGAGCACCAAACATGCCGTTACGAACAGCACGGGACGCCTGGCAAGGGCCGAGCCGAGCAGGCAGACGGCGAGCACGAAACCGAGGTAGCCGAGCCAAGCCGGGCGCAAGAACACGAACGGCAAGCTCAGAGCGGACACCGTGAGCCGAGTCACGCGGCGCGGCCCATGAGCCAGCGCAGCTTGCGCGATGGCCAGGAGCAAGATCAGGCGCACCCATAGCGTCTCCACCACGCCGAGAGCCACCTTTCGCGATTCGTCGAACGCTCGCCAGTTGGACGTGTGCAGGTAGTGCCCGGCCGCGCCAAAATAGTCGAATGTGACGGACAGCTTCCGCGGGATCAGCTGCAGGAACGCCAGTGGCGCGCGGCGGATATTGTCGAGCCCAGCCCGACCAAAGCAACGATCCTTCTCGACCTCACCGAACACCGCACGACAAGGCGGTGGCACGCTCTCATTTTCGATCGGTAACCAGGAGCCCTGACTATTGGGCAGTGAGCCGATCAACAGGTTCCAGCCGCCGTTGGCGCTCACGAACGCACAATGGTCCATTTTCTGGCAGTTACGGAGCGTCCAGGGCAGACACGTGAGCAGGCTGACCAAAAGCACGCCCGTAGCCGCGCGCGCGCGGCGCCAAAACGCGCCGCTCACTGCACAAGCGCCGAAGATCGGCGACATCAACAAGAGCTGCGGCCGCAAGAGCGTCAGACCTCCACACAGTAGGCCAAGCAACAACAGCAACCGGCCCGACCCGCCGCGATCTTGCGTCCACAAAGCGAGCGCCAGCGCAACGACCAAGAGCTCGGCCGCGACGCCCTCGGTCATCAAGGCCGGCGTGTACATCACGAGGCCGGGGTGAAAAGCCAGTAGGGCCGCGCCGAGCAGCGCTCCGGCGCGCGTAGCCCGCCGTGCGAGCAGCCCGTGCAGAGCGAACACGGAGAGCGCGCCGATGACGGCGTTGAGGGACATGGCCACGCTCGGCGTTGAGCCGAATAGCGCGTAGGCCACACCGATCAGGGCCGGATAGCCCACCGGATAGTGGGCGGCATAGGTGACGGCGCCGTCCGGCCAATGCCACGTGTAGCCCAGCCCGTGGGCGATGCGCGTCGCGACCACTTGGTAGAAACTGCCGTCATCTGCCGGCGGAAATCGATCTCGCGCCCAGGCCACGAGCATGCCACGCAAGACGAGCGCGCTGAGCGCGAGGTACAAGCCGTCACTTCGACGCGGCTGTGCGCCGCCACGCTCGCTGAGGAAAGCGACGACTTGCTTGAACCACGCGAGCCTCAGGGGAATCGCTCCAAGAGCCCGCTGGCCAGCAGATCGCGAATGACTTCGCAGGCCGGCAGCCCAACGACGTTGCTATAGGAACCCTCGATGCGCTCGATCAGAAACGCGCCGATCCCTTGGGCCGCGTAGGCGCCCGCCTTGTCGAGTCCCTCGCCCGTCGCAGCGTAGCGCTCAAGCTCGCTGGTCGAGGCCGCGCGCAGCGTCACCTGAGTGGCAACCGTCCGCGCCAGTACGGGGCGTCCACTGTTTGGCGGCAGGGCCAACGCGTAGCGCGTGTAGACCGTGTGCGTTCGGCCGGCGATTTTTCCGAGGAGCCGCAGCGCGTCCCGCACGTCTTTCGGCTTGCCGAGCACTTCATCGCCCACCACCACGACCGTGTCGGCGACGAGCGCTGCGGCGTATGGTTCGCGCGTTCGGTCAATCACCGCTGCGAGCTTCAGCGCAACGATCCTCTCCACGTATTCGAGCGGGCTCTCCCCAGACTCGCCGTCTTCGCACACCGAGGCCGGTTCGACGCGTATCGGCACCCCTAGCCCGCTGAGGATCTCGCGACGTCTCGGCGATGCCGAGCCGAGCACGAGCGGGCGGTGCTGGGTAATCATCGCTGGTCGCTCTTACCACGGCCGGGATTCGAGAATCGAGCGCCGCCTCACCCAGAGCGAAGCCGTGTACACTCGCGCCTCAACGTGCCCCGAAATAGGCTTCGCTCCTACCAATGCCTGGCCCTTGCACTTGCTTGGATCCCGTTGCCTGCCCTCGCGGATCCGTGTCTCAATCCCGCGCTGTCACCCTGCTTCGACGCCAACAACCTGTGGCTCGCGCCAGGGCCCGCGCATTTCGTGAGCATGCCCGATACCGACGTCAGGCCGGACCTCGTTTCGCTCGAACTCGCGCAGGAATTTTTCCGCGGCCCGGTGACCTTGCGCGCAAACTCGCCCGACCCCGCGGGTCGTGAGATCCGCGTCGTGGACGACGTGGCCGACACCTCCTTCTTGGCGAGCGGGTCCGTCGCGCGCTCACTGGCGCTCTCGATTGCTCTTCCCATTCGCAGCTACCAGACGGGCGCGGGCATCGGAGCCGTTACATCCCAGTCGCCTCCACCGCCGACCACCACCGCCGTTCGCGACCCGCGCATCGGGCTCGCCTACTCCTTCGAGCAATTTTTCCATGTGCGCGGCCTCGGGCTCAAGAGCTACCTCGAAACGTCGCTACCCCTCGGTGACTCGGCCATTTTTGCTGGGGATCGTTCGCTGGTCGTCTCGCCTAAAATCTTGCTCAGCGGGCACTACGATCGTTTTTTTTGTGAA
>DASYCR010000840.1:0-2570 GCA_036500095.1 Polyangiaceae bacterium | reverse complement strand
CGGCGCCACGCGTGTGGTCAATCAGGCCGGAAATCGCGCACGCCCCGAAAAGCCGCCTGGCAACCTGGAGCTCGTGATCGAGGTCGCGGCGCATCCATTCTTTCGGCGTGTCGGCGACGACGTGGTGTGCAAAGTGCCCATCACGTTCGCGCAGGCCGCGCTCGGCGGCGAGATCGACGTGCCGAGTCTAGAAGGCAAGTTAAAGGTGCGCGTTCCGCCGTCCACACAATCCGGCGCAATCCTGCGCGTGCGAGGGAAGGGCTTTCCTTACCGCATCCGCGGCGGGCGCGGCGACCAACTAGTGGAAGTGGGTGTGGAAGTACCCTCGCGCCTGACCGAGAAGGCACGCTCGTTGATCGAAGAGCTCGGCCGCGAGCTCGGCGAGGACGTGCAACCCCAACAGAAGAGTTTCCTCGAAAAGTTGCGTACGCTGATTGAATAACCCATGACAACACCTGCGGTCACTTTCGACTACGGACAAACCCTCGCGGAGCTCGATCACGAATTTTTGGCTGAGCGAGTGCGCGAGCAAGGCGCAGAGCTCGACCCGGCTGCGGCACGCGCGGCGGACCAGCAGGCGTGGCGAGCGTACGGCGTCGCCAAGACTCAGGGTCATCGCTTTGCTTGGCAGCAGACCATCCTCGCGTTCCTGCGCGCGGGCGGCCTGCACGTTCCCGGGGCCGGCCCGGATCAGGCGCTCGAACAACGGATCGCCGACTGGCTGTGGCAAGAGCAGCCGAGACGAAACCTGTGGCGCAGGCGAATACCCGGCATGTTCGAGCTGGCCTCGGAGCTACACGCACGCGGGGTGCCCGTGGCCATCATCTCGAACTCCGAGGGTCACATGGCCGAGTTAATCGACGAACTCGGCGAGTCCTCGAGCTTCGACGCGATCGTTGACTCGGGGCGTCTCGGCATCGACAAGCCCGACCAGCGCATTTTCGTTCATGCCGCGCGCGAGCTCGGCGTCGAGTTGGGCGACGTGGTGCATATCGGTGACTCGTGGGAGGCGGACGTCGAGGGCGCCCGCGCGGTCGGCGCCCGCGCGATCTGGTTCAGCCCGAGCGACGCGCGCGCCTTGCCCGAAGGAGCAATCGCCTGCCGAGACGCGCTCGAAGTGCGCGCCGCCCTGACCGCTTTTCGCGTGTGGTAGAGAGAGCCGAAGGAGACGGCGATGCAAGACAAGCGGATTGGCATGCTCGGGGCTGGCAACATGGCGGGAGCCTTGATCCGTGGCTTGCTCGCCTCGAAGACGGTGAGCGCCGAGCAGCTGCGTGCCAGCGACGTACGCAGCGATCATCTGCAGGAGCTCGAAAAGTGCCACGGCATCAAGACTCACGTCGACAACGCGGAGCTCGTCGCGTGGGCCAACGTAGTCGTGCTGGCCGTCAAACCGCAGGTCATCGATCGGGTGCTCGATCAGCTCGCCGGGGCATTCACGTCCGATACGCTCGTGATCTCGGTAGCGGCCGGCGTACCGATACGCGCGCTCGAGGCGCGCCTACCGGCCGGTGCGCGCGTGATCCGCACGATGCCGAACACCGCCGCGATCGCGCTGGCAGGCGCGACCGGCATCGCCGCCGGCAGTCGCGCCACGGCGGAAGACATTGCTCTCACGCGAGGACTGTTCGACGCGGTCGGTCGCTCGGTTGTGCTGGACGAGTATTTGCTCGATGCCGTGACCGGACTATCCGGCAGCGGCCCCGCGTACATCATGCTGATCATCGAGGCGCTCGCTGACGGCGGCGTCAAAGTCGGTCTGCATCGCGACACAGCTCTGCTCCTGGCCGCGCAAACGGTGTACGGCTCGGCCAAGCTGCTCCTCGAGACGGGCGAGCACCCCGGCAAGCTGAAAGATATGGTCACGAGCCCGGCTGGAACCGCCATCTCGGGTTTGCACACGCTCGAGTCCGGTGGCCTCCGCCGCACCCTGATCGACGCCGTCGATGCCGCCACGCGTCGCTCGATCGAGCTCGGCCAAGCCATGGCCGAAAAGCTCGAAAAACGCTGACAGTCCCACGAGTTGGCGCGGCTAGCTAATCGGCAAGCCACAAAAAAATAGTGTCCGCGTAAAGGGGCCGGGGGGGGGACAGCCTCGCTCTACGCGGACACCTTCTTCGTAGCAGTAGTCCGACAAAATGCAAACCCCCAAAGGGGCTCAATGGCAGGCAAATGCCCAGCGACGCCCACCTGGTCTGTGATCGGTTACCAGCAACGGGACTGGGTAATCTCGCGCTCCGCGCGGGCCGCGCGTGGGCTCTCGCGGCGCGCTCACGGGCATGGCGGAGTCGGCCGCAAGCCCGCGAACACACACGCCTTGAGCGGAGGCAACCAAGCGCGGTTCCACCATGCGTACTTCGAGGTCTTGCGTCGGCCCGGAGAAATGGACGTGAGGTGGGATCGAGAGCGCGTCGCTCAGCTCGTATCCGTCGGGGTCTGCGCCGCACGGACTCGGCATGCGCGAGAGGCTCGCCGCGCTGAGCTCGAACGGCCCGGACACGTCACCGGTCCGGGGATCGATCGGGTAAATGTACAAGCCAGCTGCGCGAACCAACAGGCCGAGGGCGTCG
>DASYCR010000839.1:0-4492 GCA_036500095.1 Polyangiaceae bacterium | reverse complement strand
CCGCCCTGCGCGGTCGTCACGGGCAGATCGCGCGTCGTCTGTTCCACGCTGCTGCCGCGCGCGCGGAACGTGGCGACGCGAACGAGCGCGAGCCCTCGCTCGAGCAAGCTCTCCGGGACTTCCCAGTAGACATAGAGCGAGCCGTCGGCGCTGCTCAGTGTCGCGACCGAAGGAGCCTGCGCGGCGGCGCTGCTTGCCACGGGTTGTGCTGGATTGGGCCCGGGCGGTGGCGGGATCTCCTGCACGGGCGCCGGCGCGGGCGCAGGCTCGGGTGGCGCGCTCAGATCGGGCGCGGACTCCGACAGCGGCGCGCTCGCGGACACCGGCGTGGATTCCGCCTCGGGCGCCGATGTTTCCGCGCGCGGCGCGCGGCGCTTCGACGCTTCGCGATCCTCCGAGAGCAAGCGGACCTTGAGCTCGCGCGCCACTTCGTGATCCGGCTCCTTCGACAGGATTTGATCGAGCAAGGTGAGCGCGCGATCCGCGTGACCCTGAGCCACGTAGATTTCCGCCAGAGTGACGGTCGCCACGGGCGTCGGCCCTTTCCACTCTTCGCGCGGGGTCTCACCGCGGATGCGGGCCGCAGCTTCGGGCAGGTTGAGCCCCGCTTCGACCACGTTCGCGACCAGATCGCGCGCAACCCCCAGAAATCCGCGTAAGCGTTGGCGCTCCACGACGTCCGTCGCCGAGCGACGCACGATTTCGTCGCGCAGTTCGACGCGCGTGAGAAGTTCAGCGCGCTCGGCGCCGAGCACGCGGGCCTGCGCGATCAGCTCTTCACGGCTCATGTTGTCGAGCACGCTGGGGTCGAAAACCATGGCTCCCGATATCCGCCGAGCCGAGCGCGAGGTCAAGCCGAAGCGGCGGAGCTCAGTACCAAGCCGCGCCGCCGGGATTTGCTATCGACGAAAGCGCGCTCCGCGCCGCGAGTATGTCCCGCGAAATTTGGGCCTTGAGCTCGTCCAGTCCGGAGAATTTGCGTTCGTCGCGCAGGCGCGCCACGAGGTGCAGCCGCAGCCTTTGACCGTACAGATCGCGATCGAAGTCGAACAAATGTGCTTCGACGCTGAAACCCGCCGCGCTGGTTGGTCTCACGCCGATATTGGCGACTCCGCGTCCAAGCGCGCTCGAAACGCCGTCGCTCGAACGATCGACGAGCACGGCGTACACGCCGTTGGGCGGCAGTGCCTCGGCGACCTCCGCCAAATTGGCGGTCGGTACGCCGATGCTGCGGCCGCGCGCGTCCCCGTGCACGACGCGACCCGACAGCGAATGCGGGCGCCCGAGCACGTGGTTCGCGCTCGCCAGATCACCGCGGGCGAGCGCGGCGCGGACCCGTGTGCTCGAGAACGGACCCTCGCCGTCACCCGAGAGGGTGGACGAGTGCGCAGCGAAGCCGAGCTCTGCACCCAGACGGGTGAGATCCGCGAGCCCGCCCGCGCGCTGGTGGCCGAAACGAAAATTGTCACCCACGATCACGACGCTCGCGCCCAGCCGCTCGACCAGGCAGTCCGCCGCGAACGCGGCCGGCGACAGTTCGGAGAGCGCGACGGTAAATGGTTCGACCACCACCGTGAGTTCGTCCGAGAAGCTGCACAGGAGCTCCACCTTGCGCGCCAGCGTGGTGAGCGGAGCTTGCGCGCCGCGGCCGAGCACCAGGGCGGGATGCGGATGAAATGTGAGCGCGACGGGCGACAGCCGCCGCTCGTGCGCCTCGCGCAGCGCGGCCTCGATCACCGCGCGATGACCGCGGTGCACTCCGTCGAAGTTGCCGATCGCAACCAGGCGCGATCTCGGCCCGTGCTCGAGACTGCTGGCTCCGTCGATGCGTCGAACCACGACGGCGAGCTAATACTACAAGCGAATTGCGCGCGCCAAATCGAACTGCTTGCAGTGCTGCCGCGTCTGCTGAAGACTCCGGCGCCCACGCCAAATGACGCCCGAGCAAGCGATCCGCGAAGCCCAGGAGCAAAAGCTTCGCCCGGTGTACCTGCTCGTGGGCGACGAGCACCACTTGCAAGCTTCCGTAGCGCAAGCGTTACGCAGCGCGGCGCTGGCGGGCGGCATCGCCGGCCTGAACGAGGACCAGTTTCACGCCGGCGAATGCGACGCGGACAGCGTGCTGGCCGCCGCGCGCACGCTGCCGATGATGGCCAAGCGGCGTTTCGTGCTGGTGCGCGAGCTCGAGCGCTGGGAGCCGAAAAACGACGACGCGGAAGGCAAGCCGAGCAAGGGCAAAGGCGACGCGCTCGATAAGATCCTCGAGTACACGAAAAATCCGAGCCCGAGCACGATCCTGGTCTTGCTCGGGCCGGGGCTCGACAAGCGTCGCCGGTTGGTAGCCGGCGCGCGCAGCGACGGCTTCTTGGTGAGCTGTGAGCCGCTGTCCCGCGGCGACTTGCCCGGCTGGATCGAGCGCACCGCGCGTACGCGGGGCAACCCGCTCGAACCGGGCGTGGCCGATCTGCTCGCAGAGCTCTGCGGACCCGAGCTAGGCGCGGTCGCCGACGCGCTCGAGCGCGTGTGTTTGTACGCCGGCGAGGGCAAACCGGTCAGCGAAGACATCGTCTCGGAGTGCGTGGTGCGGCTGCGCACCGCGAGCGTTTGGGAGCTGGTCGGCGCGATCGGCGCACGCGACGTCGGCGCGGCGCTCAGTGCGCTCGATCAGGTTTACGATCCGCAAGATCGCGGGCTACGCCTGCTCGGCGTGATCGCCTGGTCGACGCGTCAGCTCTTACGATTCGAGTCCGCGCTGCGCGAGGGCGTCTCGCCGAACGAAGCGGCCGTGCGCGCCGGAGCACCTCCGTTCAAAGCGCGGGAGCTCGCCGAGCAAGTGCGGCGCATTCCGCGCGCGACGCTCGAGCGTTGGCTACCCACTTTGGCCGAGCTCGATCTCGCCTTGAAGGGGGGCTCGCGCAGACCCCCCAAAGCGCTGCTCGAGCACGCGATCTTGAACCTGTGCAGCGCGGGCTCGCCAGGGCGGGGCGAGGGGCCGGCACGTAACCAAAACGCGCCTCGTGGCATCTGAATGCTGAAATGACAGCTCCGATGCACAATCTGCGACCCACCCGGCGCTCGCACGTAGCAAACGGCCGAAATACGAGCGATGACTTAAGCTTGACCCAACCCCCTACAAGCCCCACATTGTTTCGAGAACCAGCGTGATAGACGTCAATGCCCGGGCCGATGAGGCCCATGGTCGCCTAGAGCAGCTCGCGCAGGCCCCTCTCCCCACCCGCTACGGCACGTTTCAGCTGCGCGTTTTTCGCTGGGACGATCCGACGGCGCACCCGGCGTTGAGCCGCGAGCACTGCGCGCTGGTGATGGGCGACGTGCGCGGGCAGCGCGGCGTGCCCGTGCGCGTGCACTCGGAGTGCTTGACGGGTGAGGTGTTCGGCTCGCTCAAGTGCGACTGCCGAGAGCAGTTCGAACGCGCGCAGGCGGAGATCGCCGAGCACGGGGCGGGCATCGTGCTCTACCTGCGCCAAGAGGGTCGCGGCATCGGCCTCGCCAACAAGGTGCGTGCCTACGCGCTGCAGGCCATGGGCGCCGACACGGTGGAGGCCAACGAGCTCTTGCATCTCCCGGTCGACGCGCGCAGCTACGACGTCGCGGCCGCCATGCTGCGAGAGCTCGGCGTCGAGTCCATCGCCTTGCTCACAAACAACCCAGCCAAGCTCGACGAACTACAAAAGCTCGGTATCGCCGTCGACAAGCGGCTACCCGTACTCGTCGCCGCCAACCCCTTCTCGGCGTCGTATTTGGAAGTGAAGCGTCGTCGCATGCAGCACGAGCTGCCGAGCTCGCCGCAGAGCAGCGTCGAGCCGCTCACGGCTCTCACCGCAAACGGCAAGAACGGCCGTCGCGCGAGCTAGGCGCGCCCTCAGCCAAGGCTAGGATTCGCTAGGGGCAAACGATCTGGCCAACGTGGCAGTCGCGCGTGCCGGCGTCGGCGTCCAAGGCACATGTCGGCGAGGGACTCGAGCAAGTCTCGTCCGTGAGGCAGGTATCGGCGCTCGCTTGGCACTTGAAGACGCGCGGACCCGAATAGAACGAGCAACCGCCGAAGCTGGCCACCGCGCTCGCGCATAAGCTGCCAGCCGGGCAGCTTGCGTCCGTCGTGCAGTCGGTGGCGCGGCATTGTCCGACGGGGTCGCCGCACTCGCAGATTTCGCCCGCCGCGCAGTCCTGATCGCTCAGGCAGCCGTAGCTGCAGCTGCACGTCGGAAAGTGGGTGATCACCACGCGCTCGCAAATGCCGTTCGGCTTCTCCGTGCAGTCTGCGTCCAGCGTGCACGACGGAGCCCCCGCCACGCCGAGCCCCGTCGTGCAGCTGCCCCCGTCCGCGCGGGGCAACAGAGTCGGACACGCGACGACCGAAGCCCGATGCACGACGCCTGCGCCGCAGGAAACGAAACCCGTATCTTTGCCCGAGAGCAATACTTTGCTCGGATTGTCGCACGCAATGTAGGAGCCCGTGGTCGTGCCGCCC
>DASYCR010000838.1:0-5417 GCA_036500095.1 Polyangiaceae bacterium | reverse complement strand
GTGCACCGCGTGGGCGACCACGCAGGCGGCGAGTGAGCGCGTGCGAAGCATCAGAAAACCGCTGAGTAGGCCGAAGACGAAGACGGGGACGAATGAATAGACCGGGTGAGCGAGAGCGAAGGCCAAGGCGGTAAGCACCGGCGCCCAATTGCGGCGCGGGCTCAGGCTACGCTCGAGTTCAGCTTGCAACCAGCCGCGAAAAAAGCGCTCTTCGACGAGCGGGGCGATGCAGGCGACCGTGATCGCCAAGAGGGCGCTTTCGCCAGCGGTCGCAACCGAGAGCTCTGGGCCGGCCGCCGTGCTCGGATGGAGGAAGCGCAGATAGAGCCAGGCGAATCCGCCGCTCAGTGCGCCGACCGGCAAACCCAAGGGCGCGAACCGGATGCGTTGCTCGGGGATTGACGAGGTCTGTTCGCGCTGCGTCGGGAACCAGAGCGCGGCGGCGGCGAGCGCGTACACCGCGACGAAGCGCATCGTGTTCGAGAGCGCGTGCCCAAACAGCGAGGTGAGCTGCAGAGCCAGGATCTGCGCGCCCTGAAAGCCGGCGAACACCACGAGCGCGCGCCAGATTTCGGTAGCGTGTTCGCGTTCGGGATCGTCGAGCCAATCGACGACGCGGAGAGCCGAGCGGCGCGCTTCGAAGGTCAGCGCGACCAGCGTGGCCAGCGCGAGCGCCGCGCTCCAAGGCGTCGGCGCGAACGCGATGCTCGCGAACGGAATGGCGAGCAGCAACGACTCGAGCGAGCCGAAGACGCCCGCGCGCGGCCGAGTCGAGCCGAGTCCCACGGTCAGGAACGCGACGTAGACCGCGGCCCCAGCGTACACCGCGGTCGCCGCAAAAATGGCGGCAATTCGCCAAAGCAGCAAGGGCCAGAGCGCGGGTTCGAAGTGCGCCAAGCCGAGCAGCAAGCACAGCGGAGAAGTCACGAGCAGGAGCATCCAGCGCAGAGTGCCGACCTTTGCAGACAGCGTGTTCTGCGGCGCGAGCGGCAGCGCGCCGAGCAGCGGCCGTGCGAGCGCGTCTCTCATGGCGCCCCGCGCGGAGCGCTGCGCAGCGAGCGTGGTGACCAACTGAAAACAGATGATTACCGCCAGGTTCAGGCCGACTTTGCCGCTGAATTCGCCGCGCGAGCGGGCGCTGAGCGCGCGCGCGGCGTAAAGCGCGCCACACACGTAGACCAGATGGAGCGCGGTCACGATCCAAATTTGCCAGCGACCGCCCGGCTCTCGACGCGTGAGCAAACGCTCGAGCGCGCGCGGGTCGGCTCCGCCGCGCAGCTCGGACGCGGTCTTGTCGGGGCGGATCGGTTCTGCCAGCTCGTGTCTGCGCTCCAGGCGATAGAAGGCTAGACACGCGAGCCCGACGAGCAACGCGAGCTCGCCGAGAAATGCCGCGCTTGGCCAGACGAGCGCGCGACCAAGCGCGAGACCGAACGGCGGCTTCAGATGCCGCGCCACAGTCGCCGTTTCGACCAGCGAAAGCGATCCGACGACGAGCACTGTCGAAAGCCAGCCCGTGCGCGCCGCTAGATACGGCGAGAGCCGCAGCTTGAGCAGCTTGCCGAGGCACGCACCCCCGAGTGCCGACAGCGCGAATAGCAGCAATCCGAGCACAATCGTCATGGGTAGCGGGGCGCCGGTGCCGAGCGCAGCACGCACCGTGAGCGCGCAGGCGAGCAGCGGGAGCGCGCCCCAGATCGCCTGCGCCAAGAGCAGGAGCAACAAGGCTGAGCGCGAAACGGGCAATAGCTCGAGCAGCGCGCTCTTGAGCGCGCTCGTGGGCGCGCGCGGCGCCGGCACCTCCACTGAAAACGCAATGGAGAACGCAAAGCAACAAAACCCAAGGCCGGCCCAAGTAGCTGCCCACTCCGGATGCTCGTGCAGCGCAATCGCCTGCGCGCTCAGGCTGCCAAAGTTGTAGATCAGCGCGGCGAACACCAGCCGCATCAGCACGGCCGAAACGCCGCGCGTTGGCTCCGGCGCGCGGCCGGTGCGCGTGCGGGGACCCATCCGTTGCCAGCTCCTGAGCACGAGCAGAGCGATGGCCGTGAGCTCCCGCAGCGCAGCCATCAAGCCTGGACCAGCTTTAGGAAAGCGTCTTCCAGCGACGCCTCGCCGGCAAGCCCGGCCATGTCGCGCGCGGCGCGCGGCACGCCGTCGAAGACCAAGCGCCCGTGATCCATCAAGACGACGCGCGTGCACAGCTTGTCCGCCGTGTCGAGCAGGTGCGTGGAGAGCACGACGGTCACGCCCTCGGCCGCGAGTTCTTGCAATTTTCTGCGGATTTTGACGGCAGAGGGCGGGTCGAGGCCGTTCGTGGGCTCGTCGAGCAAGAGCAGCCGCGGCGCGTGCGCGAGCGCCACCAAGAGCGCGAGCTTCTTCTTCATGCCGAGCGAGTAGCCGGCGGTGAAGCGATCGAGATCCGCTTCGAATTCGAGCGCGGCGATCACGGGCTCCAGTCTGGCGAACGTCTCGCTGCTCACGCCGCGACGCACGTGAGTGACGAACTCGAGCGTCTCTCGACCGGTGAGAAAGTCGTAGAACGAAGGCTCGTCAGGGCTATAGCCGACGCGCGCCTTGATCTCGATCGCGTGTGTCGTGCAATCGAAGCCGAGCACGGACGCGCGTCCGCGTGTCGGGCGCAACATGCCGAGCAAGAGCTTGAGCGTCGTGGTCTTGCCCGCGCCGTTCGGCCCGAGTAACCCGACGATTTCGCCGGCCCCGACCCGGATCGACAATTCACTCACCGCCCGATTTGGCCCAAACTCTTTGGACAACCCCGCCGTTTCCAAGACAAGGCCGTCCGACATCACGCTCAGGTTAGCCTCGCTCGCCGCGCGAAGTACATCGCGCTGAGCGCAAAGCCTGCCAGAGCCACCGCCGCCGTACCGTACGAAAGACGCACGAAAAAGGGCAGATACTCGAAGTGCGGCGCGCCAAAGTTCTTGTAGAGCAAGAGCAACACCGAGCCGGCGTAGCCGCTCGCGTCCGCGACGTAGATCAGAAACACCGCCGTGCCCGCGCTCTGCGTGAGCGCCAGCAAGCGATCGAAGAGCACGCAGCCGTACGGCACGTAACCCATGTACAGCCCCGCGCCGACCGCGACCATCCACCACGAGCCCGGCAAGAGGCCCGCGCCGTACGCCCAGGTACTCGCGCCGATCAAGGCGGCACCGCCGGCCATGATCGCGTGCACGACGAAGAACGCGCGACGATGATCGCGCACGAAAAAGATGGCGGCCAGGGAAAGCAGGACGACCAACGCTACCGGCAGCTCGGCGACCGCCAGGATCTGCGGCGTCTTTTCGTAACCGAGCGCGGACCACAACTCGACCGCAAAGTTGTCGCGAAAATCACGATACGCGGTGAGCAGCACGTAGAGCGTGACGAGCGCGAGCAGGCCCGGCGCAAACGTGCGCAGGAAACGACGCCGCTCGACGCCGATCATCGGACGCCGTTCGACGCGTTCGAGTCGATCGAGCTCGCTCGGCTCGGGCAATGCCTCGAGCAGCCACAAGAGCGGCAAAACGGCCGCGAAAAACAGGGCGCCCGTGAGCGCCGGCATCCACCGTTCCGCGACGCCGTCGGCGAGCAGATAACGGCCCGCGCTCTTCACGGCGCCGCTCGAGACGATGTACGACAGGCTGAGCCCGGCGCCGAGCAGCTCCGAGGTGCGGCGCCCCTCGAGATACGAAAAGACGAGCCCCCACACCGCCCCGAGTGGCAAGCCGTTGCAGAACATCGCCAGCACTTGGCCGGCCGGGCCGAACAGACCGACGCCGAGCAACGCTATTTCCGCCGCGGCGAGCGTCGCGAGCAAGACCAGGCCGCGTCTCTGGCGCGGCAATTCCGAGAGCAGGCGGATGCTCACGAACTTGCTGAGCGCATAGCCGACCACTTGGGCTATCACGAGGGCCGTCTTGAGCTCGAGCCCGTCCACGCTCTGGCCCTTGAAGCTCGCCGCGGCGAACGGCTTGCGCAAGCCGTACATGCAGAAATAGACGAGGAAAGCGGCGACCAGGGCGCTCAGCGTGATCGTCGGCGTCGAAGCGTCGTGGAGGCGCTTTTTCAGCCGCGTGAGCACGGCGCGTTACCGCCAGCCATCGCGGCGATAGCGCCGCAGACCGTGCTGACCGCCGCCGATCAATCCGAAATCCGCCGCCGCAGCGAGCGCCACGAGCAACCAGCCGAGCGGTGGCATCTGCCCGTGACCGCCGAGCGAGTTGAGGCTGAACGCGAAGGTCAACGTCGTCAGCGGCAGAAAGAAGAAGCCGAGCAGCGGCCAGATGAAGCTCCCGTAGGCGCGGTGCAAATAACTGCCGCCAAAGAGCCAAACCAGAAACAGCGCCAAGCGCGGAAATCCGATAGCGAGACAGCCGATCAAGCAACCCATGGTCCGAGCCTAATCGAAATCGATGCCGGGCAAGAGCTCACGGCTCACGCGTCGCGCGATTGACACGAAAGCCCGCAGCTCCGGGGCCTGCGCGTCGCGCGCGCGCATGGCCACGAACAGCTCGCTGTGCAAACCGCCCGGGCCGAGGCGCACACTGCGCACGCCGTCTTGCGCGCCCACGTCCGCGACGACCCAGCTCGGCAGAGCGGCCACGCCATGCCCGCTCTGCACCAGATGCAAGAGCACCGGCGTGAGCTCCGCGGTGCGCGCGCGCCGCGGTTCGATTCCCGCCGGCCGCAAGAAACGTGTCACCACATCGAGCCGCTCGAGATCGACCGGATAGGTGACGAATGGCTCGTCCGCGAGCTCCTCTGCTTCCACGCTCACGCGCGCGGCGAGCCGATGCTGGTTCGGCACGAGCAACATGATCTCGTAACGGAACAAGGTCTCGTAGCGCAGGCTCGCGTTGTCGACGCGATCGGTGCCCAGCACCGCGTCGACCTCGCCGGCCAGCAGCGCCGGGATGGGATCGAAGCGCGCGCCGAGCCGCAGATCGGTGTCGAGCGCCGGCCAGGCCGTGCGCAGCTCGTTCAGCGCCGGCAAGAGCCAGTCGAAGCAACTGTGACACTCGAGCGCGAGGTGCAGGCGCGCGCGGCCCTTTGCTGCGAGCCCCCTCAGGTCTGCTTCGCATTCCTCGAGCGCGGGCAACACGCTGCGCGCGCAGCTGAGCAATCGTTCTCCGGCGGGCTCGAGCCGCAAGGGCTTGTTTCGGCGGTCGAGCAAGCTGAGCCCGAGCTGATCTTCGAGCTCGCGCAGTTGGTGGGAAATCGCCGAAAGCGTCAGATTTTGGCGCTTGGCCGCGCGCGTCAAGCTGCCCGTGTCCGCGATCGCCGAGAGCGTCCGCAAATGCCGAACCTCGATCATCATGCGCTCAGAGTTAGTGCGGCGCACCCCGCCTGACAACCGTACGCCTCGGTCCGAACACGCGACGATTCGCGCGCGGCTTGAGCCGACTTGAAGAACT
>DASYCR010000837.1:0-4083 GCA_036500095.1 Polyangiaceae bacterium | reverse complement strand
CGGGGCACGAGTAGTTGATGTTGCATTGAATGCCGCTGCAGCCCGTACTGCTGCCCGTGCCCGGACAGACGTTCGGCTGCATCGCGCCGCATACGCCGGGGGTGGTGCCGCCGGCAGCCGCCGGGCACGTCATGCCGCAGTCGAGTGAGCCGCCACAGCCGTCGCCGATCGTGCCGCAGTACTGGCCGCCGTTCTGTGCCTGGCAGGTGCCCTTCGTGCAGTTCGTGGGCACGCACACGCTATTGGGATTGCAGGTTTGACCCGCCGGACAGTCCCCACAGGGCAGCACTCCGCCGCAACCGTCGCCGATGGTCCCGCAAAACTGGCTGCCCTGATTGCCGCAGGTGAGCGGCGTGCAGTTGGCCGGTACGCACACACTGTTGGTGCAGGTGAAGCCGGCCACGCAAGTGCCGCAGTCGAGCCCGTGGCCGCAGCCGTCGCCCACGCCGCCGCAGAACTGGGTGCTGCCTATGCTGCACGCGATCGGCGTGCACACGCTGGAATCCGCTTGGCAGAGGTTCGTCATGCATTGCCAGCCCGCCTGGGGGCACGTGTCTCCGCAGTCGAGCGTGCCGCTGCAGCCGTTGCCTATCTGGCCGCAGTACGTGCCGCCGATCGGCGTACAGGACACCGTGCTCGTGCAGCCGGAGCCCGCCATGCCCCCGTCGAACCCGAGCGCCGGACCGGTCCCGCTGGCCGCACCGCTCGCGGTGGCGCCGCCGCTGCTCGCCGTCGAACCGCCCGCGCTTCCGCTCGGCACGACCACGACCCTGGACGACCCGTGCTTGGAGCCGCAACTCGTGGCCGCGAGCATCGCCACAACAGACCCCGCCCCAATGGCCAACCACTTGAAATAAGACCCGTGAGTCATTTGGTGAACGCTCTTTCGTGCGTTCCCCACGTGATCCGAGCAAGCGCAGCGCGGGCGAGGGGTTCATGAGTAATGCGAAGAGGTTCCCGAACGATCACGGCCGCCCCAACTTTCACGGCAAACCCGCAACCACGCGCGTCTTTGTAGAACCGTATTGGCAGAACATTCCACCGACTACTAGACGGCTCGGGCGACGGAGCGTCAAAAGCGCGAGTCTTGTGCCGAGGCGTCACGGACGCGCAAGAGTTGCGTGTCTCGGCGTCGAGCCGTGCGTGACTTCGCGAACGCCGGCGTGGTCTCACCCGTCTCGAGACCGAGAGCGCTCTGCAGGATCGCGAGCGCGCCCTTCGGCTCATCCGCAAACTCGAAGAGCGCCAAGTCCACAGGGCACTATGCAGGCGCGGCCACGCGCGCGCTCAATTCTTCTCGGCGTGTACCCGGGCATTCGGGCTCAGGCGTGTACCGAACCAGTCGCACCACGAACCGATCTTGCCGTACGCTGTCAGCGGAGGCCCCTATGCGCTCACCTCACTTTCTGCTGCTCGCCGCTGCCGCCCTAAGTCCCGTCACCGCAAGCGCTGATGGAAGCGATCCCGCGACGGACCTTCCTCGCGTGCAAGACGCGGGCAGCACCAAGCGGCTCGGCCTCACATCCGTCGAATGCGAACCAGCCGTCGGAACACCCCGCGTTGCGCGCTGTACATTCATACACGTGAATCTGGAGGAAGGCCCGAATCACACGTGTGCCCTCCGAACGCGAACGAGCGTGCTGCAAATGACTCAGCTCGACGCGAACTCGTGGCGAAATGAGTGGCCGCCGAGCGGGCCGTGCAAGCAGTCGAGCACAACGCTACTCACGCGCAGCAAGAAGCATCGCAGCCATTGGACGATCAAGGACACGAGCACCATTGCCAAAGTGCCCGCAGATGCGCCGGCGGACGTCCACGCCGAGTGCGACAAGCGCGTAGGCACGACAACGGAGACCGACGACGCGGACGCGCATCACCCGCGCAAAGTCGACTGTGAGTTTTTCGACCTGTGAGCTATCCACCCGCCGCTTCAAATCTCGAGCGCCTCGAGGTTCGTTTGCCAGTTGATGGTGTCGTTGTGGGAGTGCGTAAAGCCGATGCGGCGCTCGTACTCCACCGTTTGGCGAGAGCGATGCGCAACGATGTACGTGCGCCGCCAACCGTTGCTCCGATTGCCGAGCGAGCCGTGAACGATGCGCTCATTGTGCACGGTGATGGCGCCGCGCCGCACGGGCAACGCCGCGACGTCATCCCGCGGACCGAGCTCGACGGTCAACGTGTGCGCCTCGTCGCGCAGCTCGGGTGACGTGGTCCACGCCACGGGCCGATGCGGGCGCAGCTTCGGCTCGAGGTGCGAGCCGGGCACGACCTGGAGACAGCCGTTTTCGAGCGTCGCGTCGTCGAGCGCCAGCGAGCACGTCACGGTGCGCGTGTCGGGCGTGCCGCTCGGCCAATAACCCAGATCTTGATGCCACGCGAAGACCGCGTTCGGGCGCTGCGGGCGCTTGGCCAGGAACTGATCGTAGTCGAGCCGCGCGTCCACCCCGATCAACTGCCCGGCGATCGACGTGGCCCTCAGCTCGAACACGTTGTCCACCAGTGACGGCTCGTACACACGCGGGAGAACCGCGTTCACCAAGTTGAAATCTTCGAACGCGCGCCCGTACGGCCCGCTCATGTCGCAGAAATCGCGCGCCATGCCGAGCACCTCACCGCGAATGAACCGCTCGAACACCCGTTCGAGCGGCGCGAGTTCCGCCTCGGTCAGCACGTCCGGCAGGACCAGGTAACCGAGCTCCCGATACGACTCGACCTGCTGCGGCGAGAGGACGTAGTCATCCCCTCGGATGCCGACGGTGTTTGGGCGTTCGCTCGCTTCACCGCGCATCTCGCGATCGTACTCAAGCTTTTCTGGTCAGACAAGAAGGCGAAGGGCGCGCTCCGCGAGCTTCACGAACCCGTGGTTGGGTCGACGGCTGCGCGCCATTCATCACGTGCCACCGCCCTCTTGCGGACGAATCGGCGTGTTCTGCCCGGCCGCAAGCCACCACTCGCCGTCTCGGCGGACCAGGACGTAGAGCGCCATTTCGGAGAATGAGCCGGCGTTGGGGACGCCGTTCGCGATGGACGGCTCTGCCGCGGAGCGCGTGGACACGCGGCGAACCTGGGCAACGGCGACGTCCGGCGCGGGCACGAGCACGTTTTCGACCTCGAAGCGCGACGACGCCGCGACGCCCTCGGCCTGGAACTGAACGTGAATCGCGTGGAGGCGCTCGTACCCACGAACGGTCGCGCCGAAGGGCGAGCCCCACAACACGTTGTCGCCAAAGCGCGCATCGTAGCGATCCGCATCGTGGCGCTCGAGCCCGGCTTGCAGCTCCGCGACCAGCGATTTTACGGCCGCCTCGCCCGCACGCGTGGAGGCTTCATCGGTTTCGAGCACGGGGCGCGAGGCGTTCATGAGGTTTGCTCCGTCCTCATGTGAGAGCAAGCACCGTTCCAAGAACGAGGCCCCCTCGAGAATTCGTGCGCGGGAGAGGACTTGAACCTCCATGCCAGTTACGGCGCCAGCACCTCAAGCTGGTGTGTCTGCCAGTTCCACCACCCGCGCTGGGTAGCATCTCGAACCGGCCGGCTTTGGGAACCGGTCGGGGCGACGGGGTCTACCGCACGCCGGGTGGGGTCGGCAAGGGGCTTTCGCCCAGGCGCTCCAGGCGCGCTTCAGCGCTCGGCTCAGGCCGAGACGCTGACGGCGCTGAGACGTGGCGTGAGGTGCGCGGAAAGGACGTCCAGCACCTCCCCCATCTCGAAGGGTTTGCGCACCCAGGCCGTGACGCGGTCGTGCACTTCATCCGGCACACCGCTGGCAACACCGCTGATGAGAATGATCGGAATGTTGGGGCAAGCGACGTGCATGCGATCGAACGCGTCGCCTACCGCGCCGCCGAGCGGCGAGAGGTCGACCAAAGCCGCGTGGAACGGCCCTTGGCTCTCGAGAGCGAGCAGGAACTCTTCACGGTTGGCCGCGAGGACCACTTGAGCGCCGCGGGCCTCGAGCGCGAGCTCGACGAGCGAGCGCACGGCTGCGTCGTCTTCGACGACGAGCACGCGGGCGCCGCGCACCGGAGCGCTCGGAGCGCGCGAGGGCCGCACGCTCGATCGCGCTTCGGCGACCGGCCAATG
>DASYCR010000836.1:0-4053 GCA_036500095.1 Polyangiaceae bacterium | reverse complement strand
CTGCAGATTGCACGAGCCAGGCCTGTGGCGCTGGTTTGAGCTGCAACTCGAATTTCAAGGTTTGCCTCGCGGCCGCTCCGGCCAGTCACGACTCGGGCAGCTGCGCGTTCGTTGCCGCGCCGCGCGAGAACCATGCGCTCGGCGCGCTCGCGCTGGCTCTGCTCGCGTTGGTCGGCCGCGCGCGACGGCGCCGGGTGCGCGCTGAGTAGCAATCTGCAACGAGCGTCGCACTTTTAGCCGCGCGCCCGAGCGCCGCGCAAGCACCGCGCACATTTGCCTCATTGGCGGCCGCGCGCGTGCGCGTCAGGCTTTGATTATCTGGAGGTGACGCGCATGGCCGGCCTACTGAGCAAAGAGCGCATTGTCGCGCGGAGCAATTTCAATCGTTGGTTGATTCCGCCGTGCGCCCTGGCGACGCACTTGTGCATCGGACAGGCCTACGCGCTCAGCGTGTTCAACCTGCCGCTCACGCGTCAGCTCGGCATCACGCATTCGGTGCCCGGCGATTGGAAGCTCACCGAACTCGGCTGGGTCTTCACGATCGCGATCTTCGTGCTCGGCGCCTCGGCCGCCGTGTTCGGTAAATGGGCGCAGGCGCAGGGTCCGCGTAAGAGCGGTCTCGTGGCTGCCGCCTGCTGGGGCGCGGGATTTTTGGTCGGCGCGCTCGGCATTCAGTTGCATCAGCTGTGGCTCGTGTATCTCGGCTACGGCGTGCTCGGCGGCTGTGGCCTCGGCATCGGCTACATCACGCCCGTCTCCACGTTGATCAGCTGGTTTCCCGATCGACGCGGCATGGCGACCGGCATGGCGATCATGGGCTTCGGCGGCGGCGCGCTGGTCGCTTCGCCGTTCTCGGATTTCTTGATGAAGCGTTTCGCGAGCGACACCTCGACCGGCGTGGTCGAGAGCTGGATCGTGCTCGGCCTGGTTTACTTTTTGTTCATGACCGGCGGCGCGTTCGGCTATCGCGTGCCGGCTGAAGGCTGGAAACCCGAGGGCTGGAGCGAGCCCCCGGAAAACAGCCAGCGTCTGATCACGCGCGACAACGTGACCCCGCACGAAGCGCTGCGCACGCCGCAGTTCTGGCTGCTCTGGTGGGTGCTGTGCTTGAACGTCACCGCGGGCATCGGCGTGCTCGGGCAGGCATCAGCTATGATCCAGGAGATCTTCAGGGACAAAATCACGCCGAGCTCCGCGGCGGGCTTCGTCGGTCTGCTCAGCTTGTTCAACATGGCCGGCCGCTTCGGCTGGGCCTCGCTATCGGACAAGATCGGGCGCAAGGCCACCTACGCCTGCTTCTTCACGATTGGCCCGGTGCTGTACGGGCTCGTGCCGCTCAGCGGCAAGCTCGGCTCGCCGGCGATGTTCGTGGGCTGCTTCGCGATCATCCTCACCATGTACGGCGGCGGATTTTCGACCATCCCGGCCTACATCGCCGACATCTTCGGTCCCAAGTACGTGGGCGCCATCCACGGCCGCGTGCTGACGGCGTGGTCCGCGGCCGGCGTGTTCGGCCCGGTGCTCGTGAATTACATTCGCGAGTTCCAGATCGATCACGGCGTGTCCAAGGATCACGCGTACTCCGTCACGATGTACATCATGGCCGGGCTGCTCGTGATCGCGTTCTTCGCCAACCTGGCCGTGCGGCGCGTCGCTGAACGGCACACGGAGCGCCCGGGCAAACCGAGTTCGACCCCGCACGGGGCCACACCGGCCCACGCCTGAAGAAGGAGCGAGAAAATGGCTGAAACGACCGCTTCGTCCGCGCCCAAGCTGGCGCTCGCCTGGGCTGCGGTGGGTCTGCCGCTCTTGTGGGGCGTCGCGGAGACGCTCTACCGGGCGCTCGCGCTGTTCCGCTGAGCCGCAGGTACGACCGTGCCGCGCGCAAGCCTGAATCGGCGCGTCGTCGACGAGCTAACGGAAGTCCGCGAGCACCATCCGCAGATGCATGATCCGCTTCATCGCGCCGCGGAGCGCCGGGGCCAGGCGTTCCGCCGCGGTTGGCAGATCTTCGTCGAGCACGGATAGAAAGCCGTACTTCGCGAGCAACGTGTGCATTTCTCGTTCGCTGAACCGGGACCGAACCGGTTCGCCCATGCGACGCAGCATCAGCGCGGCGATGGTGCGCAATACGATGTGCCCGCGCGCGATGTACAGGGCAACCAAGCGGCTGCCCGCCACGCTGCGTTGCGCGATGAGGCGCAGCGTGGCTTCGACCTCCGCGCGGCTGAGATACATGATGACGCCTTCCCAGATCCAGGTGGTCGGGCGCGTGGCGTCGTGGCCGGCGGCCGCGAGGCAGTGCGACAAGTCGTCGCGCGTGAAGTCCACGGGAACGAAGCGCACTTCGCGGGCGGTTTGTCGGAGGCTGCCCAGGCGCGCGCGCTTTTCTCGTTGCGAGTCGGGGTGGTCGACCTCGAACACGATCGCGTCGCCGAGCTCGGGCATACGCCAGGCGCGACCGTCGAGGCCCGCGCCGAGAATGACGACCTGCGAGCTCGAGGCTTCGCGGATGGCTTCGTCGATGAAGATCGTGCGCACGGCCATCATCGCGGCGCGCACGGCTATGAATTCGTATGCGGCGCGAGCGCGAGACTCCTTTGGCGGCCCGTCACGATAGTGCGCGACCCGCGCGCGATCCGCTTCGGACAAAAGCTCGAAGGCCGTTGGATCCGAGAACTTTGGTGCCAGCGCTCGTTCGTGCGCAAAGGCTCGCGCGACGCACACGAGCGCCGCGGTTTGGCTCGGCTGACCCGGTTTCACCGCCGAACGTTAGCGCGAACCCGGAGCTCCGACGACCACCGCATGTTCGTGCGAGCGCGATCGCGTGGATCCTCGAGCTATCGTGATGGGTGGGGGTCTCATGTACGACAAACCACTGATTTCTTCGGGAGTCTTGCTGGGGTCGCTGCTCTTAGCGGTGGCGTGCGGCAGCAGTGATCCGAATACGAACGGCGCGGCCGGAGCGAGCGGCAGCGCGGGCGCAGGCGGTAGCGCGGCTGGAGCGAGCGGCAGCGCCGGCACAGGCGGCGCAAGCGGTAGCGCGGGCTCGACGAGCTCGGCCGGCAGCGGCACGAGCGGCGCTCCGAGCCATCCCGGCACTTGGTACTACTGCTCCGAGCCCACGGGTTCGTGTGTCGGCAACTCCGACATCACTCAAACTCTCGAGCAGTCCACTTGCTCTGCCATCAGCGGCACGATCGTGGACAGCTGTCCGACAACCGGCTTGATCGGTTGCTGCACGAAGCTCACCTGTCCGGGCTGCGGCACGCCCAACCAGCAGGAAGTCTGTTACTACGAAGGCTATGGTTTCACGCTCGAGGGCTCGCAGCAGGAGTGCTCGACGGACATGGCCAACTGGTCCTCGGGTCCCTGACCGCGCGAGGTCGTCAGACCGCTCATTCGAGGCGCTGCGGCCCATTCCGTAGCGCCGTCACGCATTCGGTTTGACGGCGTCAAGCCGTCCGTTGCTCGCTTTCAGGCGAACAGCTCATCCACCGTGCCCAGCGTCACCGCGCGGCGCACCCAGTGATCGAGCGTCGTGAGATCGGACGTGGCGAGGATGCGCTCGCGCTGAACCGTCGAGGCGGTGAACCCGCGCGCTTCCAGAATGGCCAGCACGGCAGCGGCTTTGCTTTCGGCTCTGCCTTGAGCGAGGCCTTGAGCGAGACCCTTGGCGATGCCGTCGCGGAGCCATTCGGTTTGAATTTGGTAAGTCGTGGGGAGCATTTGGAATGCCTTTCTGGCTGCTTCGCCGAGCGCGACGCCAATCAAGTCCGAATATAGCACACTCAAGTCGCGGTCCGAGAGCTGCTCGATGCCAGCGCTCGCGGCGAACGCAATGCGAACTGCTTGGTTCACCTCGCCTTGACCGTGAGCCATCACCGAGAGCACGGCGAGCTCCGGCTCTGCCTTCGCGCGAGCGGGATCGACGACGACGGGAACCGCGTCGGGCCCGAGCACCAGCGGCGTGAGCGTACTACCCGGGCCGAGCGCGACGGACTCGGCAGCCCAGCGCGCGACCTCCGCGCTCGGAGTGACGACGAGCACGGC
>DASYCR010000835.1:0-6147 GCA_036500095.1 Polyangiaceae bacterium | reverse complement strand
CTGCCGCTGACGACAGCGTCGAAAACCGAATCGACCTGCGCGCCGTGAACATTGATCGACGGCGCAGAAATCGTGTAACTGCCAGCTGCGAGCGTCCCGAGCGTGGTCGTTGCCGAGATGTTCTGGCTGAAATTGTCGGGCCCTGTAACAGAGACGGCCGCAGTCTCGCCGTTGGGAACGCCGCTGACGGTCACTTCGAGCGAATCCGATGGCTGCGTGGCGCCGCCAGCACCAGCTTCACCAGCGCCCGCTTCACCAGCACCAGCCGCGCTTGAGCCTGCCGCACCGGCGCCAGCTGCGCCGCCGGAACCCGCGGAGCCGCCATTTCCAGCAGAACCCGCGGTCGCGTTGCCTGCCGAGCCGCCTTTTCCGCTGGAGCCGGCCGCGGCGCCGCCCTTGCCGCCACTCGCCGTGCCGCCTCCGGTACCGCCCTGACCCGCGTTCCCCGCGGTGTTCGTGGTCACGCTCCCCGAGTCGTCTCCACCGCACGCAAAAACTGATGCCGACCCAGCCACCACCAACAGCAACGTTAAATTAAGATAACGCACGCTCGAATCTCCTTACAAAACAGCAATAGTTCCAGGGCTGATATTGGACTCGATATCTAGCATTGGTTCCTGCATTCTGCACGCCTCGCAAAATCGTCGGCCGGGCCAAGACCTTTACGCGGAGCGGCGCTGCCGGTTGCGCGCTGTCATTTGGGGGGGAGCTCCTCGTGGCTTGACATGCCAGGGGCTGTCGGGAGAGAGGAGCTTTCGTGACGGCTCCGCTCTGGTCTCGGCTTGTATTCCGCTCCAGTCGCGCATTCAGCGCGCTGGATGTCGCGCAGCAACTCGTGCGTGATGAATTGTTCTTTGCCTTCTTGCACCCAAACCAACGCGCCGCTCTTACTTCCGCAGCTTACGCACTCAATTCAGACTACGTACCGGGTGGAGAGATTTTCAGCGGCGGTCTCTTTTCTTGGGAAAAGGCGCTACTCGAGCACCCGAAGGTGCCGAAGTCAGGGCGAGTGCTTCTAGCCGCAGCCGGCGGGGGCCGCGAGCTCGGGGCGCTGATTGCGCGTGGCTACGAAGTCTACGCATTCGAACCTGTGGCGCCGTTTCTCGAGAGCGCTCGTCGCGTCGTGCGTGGGTCGACGTCGACCGTGATCGCAGCGCGTTACGAGGACTTGATTGCGCGCATGGCAGGACAGCGGGGCCCGCTCGATGACTGTCGAGGGAAATTCGATTTCTGCGTGCTCGGTTGGGGTAGCTTATCGCACCTGACGGAGCCGCATTTGCTCGTTAGCGTACTGAAGGCGCTACGCGCCTTAGCCCCGAGTGCACCCGTGATGGCGAGCTTTCTCACACGGAGCGCCGGCCCAGAGGCAACCAATGGCGGCGCGCGTATGTTGCGACGTTGGTTCAGACGCGCGGTGCAGGTCGCGGGCGGAGGTGTGGTGCCTCCGGGACTGCGCTTTTTGAAGAGCGCTGGTTTTCTATACTATTTCACGCGCGAGGAGTTGGGCATGTTGTGCGCCCAGGCTGGCTACGAGATCGACGCCTTCAATGATGGGGACTATCCGCACGCACTGCTTTTGCCGAAAGCAGTGAACGGCGGCGGAAGCTGACTCAGATCGAGCAGGCACACGTCATCTCGCAACCAATCAGCGCGGTGCGAAATAACGAGCACCGCGCGTTGCTCCAGCTGGCGTCGGAGTAGAATCGAGAGCAAGTGGCGTCCTTCCGCATCGAGCGAGGCGTCAGGTTCGTCGAGCAACAAGAGCCGCGGCTGCTTGAGAATCGCGCGCGCGATGGCGATGCGCCGCTGCTGGCCGCGCGACAGCTCTCCGGCGCGTCGTCCGCGCGGCGCATCGAGGCCGAGCTCGAGCAGCACTCGATCGATCGCTTCGTTCGAGACGTCGGGTGTGATCAATCGCACGTTTTCCTCGACGCTGAGTGATTCGACGATCAGCGGGTTTTGCGGGACAAAGCCGAATTCGTCGCGAGAGAGCTCGGAGCATGAAACACCGTCCAGCAGCAGCTCACCTCCGTCCGGTGCCAGGATCCCGCAAACGAGCCGAGCCAGCGTCGTCTTTCCACCTCCGTTCGGCGCGACGACGAGGAGCACTCGGCGTAAATCGGCGTCGAAATCGAGACCGTCGAACACCGGGCGTGAAGTAGAAGCGTACTTGAACGACAGGCCCCGCGCCTCGAGTCGGTCGGGTCGTCTCGAGAGTTTGTGCGATGCAACGCTTGCCGACGGGCGCGGCTGCAAGATTTGCAAAATTGCCGAGTGAGCGCCAAGCAGCGAATCGGCGTGCACTACGAAAACGTACGCGACGGGGACGCCGCTGCCCAAGAGAAGCAGGCCCGAGACCGCTCGCGTCACCACCCGTTCAGCCGAGAGCAACTGCGCCAGGTCGACATGATCCGCGCGCAGGATCAAGAGCACGCCTGCGAAAAAGAGCCCGGCTAACGACATGCGATGGCGCAAGCGCGCGTTGTCGAGTTGTTCTTCGATCGAAGACCATTGACGCACTGTGTTGCCGAGCCGGGTGAGAAAAGGCGCTCGCGCGCGCGAGCCGTAGATCTCCCCTGTGTCTCGCTCGGCTGCCGCAATCCAATCAGCCGTGTGCTGTCGCTCGCGGACAACCGTCTCGATCAGCGCTGATCTCCGCCGGTTAGTCCAAACTGTCAAGGCGGCCGCGACGCTCAGCAATGCCAAGAATGAAAGCACGGCGCGCGCGCCGATTGCCGGCGTCGCGAGCGCCAAGATGCTCAAGCCGGCGAGCGCTGCTGCGAGCAACGCTGGAGCGTCCACGGTGATCGCGTTCTCGAACAAGTATGCGGCCCAAAATGCAGCCTCCACGTCCGCGTCCGGGGTGAGCGTGCGTTTGTCGAGCGCGCGTATGGCTACTTCGCGGAGGAAGCTCTGGCGCACGCGCCGCTTCAGCTTGCCGCGAACCAAGGAACGCAAAACTTCCAGCACGACGCCCGCTGCGAGCGGCAACCACGCCAAGCGGCTGGCCAAACCGAGCAACGTCGCAGGCAGCGCCATCAGCGTCGCGTAGTGAAGCGCGGCAATCGGCAATACGCGCGGATACCAGTGCTTGGTCTCGCGCAACCAGTAGTCTGGTTCGACCTGGGAGCCCGCGCTCAGGATGCCTCGCTTTGCCTCGGCGGCAGCGATAGCGAGCGCACGGCTTCCTTCAAGCGTCGCGCCGCTCCAATCGGATCGCTCAACCATTCGCGACCGAGCTCCAAGCGCGCGCATCGAGCCAGGTGAGCCAGGCGAGCCAATAGCTGGAGGTGCTCGCGCGGGTTGGGGTGGCAGTCGAGGCCAAGTGCAGTCGATTGCGCAATCAAGAGCCCAGTCGCCTCGCTCAAGGTGATCGGCGCAAGGCGCGAACACTCGGCCGCTGAACGAGCCAAGAACAGCAAGACCGTGGGCCCCTGCCAAGAGTGCAATTGCTGGCCGGGAAAAGCTTCGGCTGTCCGGAGCTCCCATTTCGGATCCGTGTCTGCTTTCGATAGGTGTGAGCGTAGCCACATGAAGGCGCCGAGCACGCGCTCCGTCAGGCGAAACGCGGGCCAGAACGAGAGCAGCTCGAGCGCGCCGGCCGATTCACGGAGCAGCACTTCGTCGTCGCCGAGGTAATGGCATCCATCACTGACCAAGGCTGTCGCGGTCGTGCTTTTGCCGCTGCCCGAATCGCCGAGCAGGATCAGGGCGGCTTCGTCCGTGCACACGACGCCCGCGTGCAAGGTGTGCACCCCGATGGTCCGAAGCGCGGCCACGAGTGCGTCCAAGAGGCGAATGCGCTCGCCATCGCTCGGATCGAGCTTCGCGCGGAGACCACCGCAGCATATGATTGGTGGCGCTCCCTCGATCGAAAACCACGCCTCGCCGACGCCGCCGATCAATAGCCCCGAAGCGGTTCGTCCGAGCCAGGCGTTCGGCTCTCTAATCACGAAGTCGAGCACCTTCGGCATGGTGCGCTGCCGAGTCAGGCGCACCTCGACTGTCGGGCTCCCGGGTGGAGCATCGATCCGATCGAGCCAGGGATGAAGAGTCTGATGAGTGACCTGGTCGACTGCCAGGGAGATGCCGTGTACCGAAGGCACTACGACATCGTTAGTGCATGCCACCGGGCGTCGTCCCGCCCAGCGTCGCGCTCTGGACCGAACGACCACGCTCGACGCGCGGCTTTTCATAGGGCCGGCGCGTGGGCTCTGTTGCGGTCTCTTTCTTCGCTTCGTTCAATTGGTCGTTCTCGCGTGAGCTCATGGCGCTCAGAATCGTATAGCATGATCCGAGTGGGCGCCAGCGAGACGGAGACCGCTCAGAAATCTCCGCGGAAAGGGCAAGCTCGGGGGGCCCTGGCGCCCGGTTCGGTGTCAGCGTGAGACCGCTCGCTCTGCGCCCGCCGCGAATCGATTTGGATCATGATTTCGGTTGGCTACTTCGCTGTGCGTTCTCTTTCGAGCTTCCGTCGAGCTGGCCGCAGAGCGAGCCTCGGGTGATTGAGCTCGCGAGGGTGCTGCAGTGCGCTGGCCGCGTCGGGCGGCGACTTGAAATCGCGAACGTGGGCGAGCCCAGGAGCACGCTGCGACGAGAGCTCGTCGCCGATTATCACGAGAACGTGGCGACCGAAGCGCTGCTGCTGCGCGCTCATCGCGAGATCGCGAGGCTCGGCGAGCAGCTCGACGTGCCAGTGATCCCATTGAAATTCGCGGGGCTGCGCTTGCTCGGCGTGGGCGCGCCCGGAAATCGTTTGGTCTCCGACCTCGATTTGCTGGTGCCGAAAAACTCGGCGAGAACATTTTGGCGCGCACTGCTCGATGCGGGATATCGCAGAACGTACACACGTGAATATCCACATCAGCTAGAGACGCTCTTCGAGCCGCACGGCGCCGTGATCGATTTGCACGTGCATGTGCCGGGCGTGTTCGTCGAACAGCGCAAGTCGTCGCGCGACTTCGCGACAGCCGAGCAATTACTCGAGCGCGATCTCGTCGTGCGCTCGTCTTCGGCGTCGTGGATCCCGAAGCGCCCGCTGCTCGCGGCTCACGCTATCTCCCACGGCTTGCTCCAGAACCGGTCTACGCCGCAGACGCACTCGCCCTTGCGCATGATTTCGGATTTGATGGATCTGCGCGCGGCTGAGCCCGCGGTCTTGACGCTTGCCGAGCAACACCTGGCGCCGGAACTCGGGATGACGTGCGCGACGCTTGAGCGCTTGTGCAGCGCGCTCTCGAGCGAGAGCTTCGCTCGACCGTCTTTCGCCGACACCGCCGAACAAGCGCTGCTCTGGCACTGCCTCGCCGCGCGCGTCGACTTGGACTACAGCGAGCGGCTCCGCGCGGCGGGGTTGGCGAACAAAATTCGAGACGGCGCTTCCCTGGCGGAGTTGCTCGATTACCTCGCAAATTTGTTTTATCCGGGCGAGCGCGAACTCGAAATACTGTACGGTCCCGCTACAGGACCCTTCGGACGAGCACGGCGTCGGGCGAAGCGCCCGATCGATCTTGCCGTACGTGCTGCTCGGCGCTGGGCGCGCTCGCGCTGAACGGCCTTGGCGATAGGGACGCGCTGCGTGGGCGGGATGGTCGCTCGGCCCGCTCGCCCGTTTGGTCCTTGCGCGGGGTTTGTTTGATAAGGTCGAGCCATGACGTGCTTCCGACATCGAGCGACGGCAGCCAGGAGACATCAATGAGCCCCCGCGTTCTAGCAGTCCTCAAGAGCACCCACCTCCGCATCTTCGTTGTTCTGTTTTCCATCTACGCGATAACTTCGTCGGGCGGCTTGGAGGTGGCTGATGCCGACGTGCGCTACGAAACCGCAAAGTCGTGGCTCGATGGCAGAGGCGGCGCGCTTGCATCCTCCTCGGAAAATGGAGTGTTGGCTCCCAATGGACGTCGCTACGGGTTTTATGGTCCTTTGCAGTCCGTCCTGATGCTGCCGACGATCGCGATTGCCGAGCATATTTCGCAGCGATCTGCCGACGTGATTTCGAAATCCTTCTTGGGGATTATTGCGATTCCGTGCCTTTCGGCGTTGTCGATGGTGGTCCTGTTTCAGGCGCTGCTCACCTTCGGTTATGGCGAATGCGCGGCATTTTCGGCAACATGCGTCATCGCCATCGCCACCCCGCTCTGGTTTTAC
>DASYCR010000834.1:0-3769 GCA_036500095.1 Polyangiaceae bacterium | reverse complement strand
CGACCTCGGCTTGTTCGTGGTCGCGGACGGCGCCGGGGGTCACAACGCGGGCGACGTGGCGAGCGCGCTGTGCGTTCGCTCGATGTCGAACTACTTCGGCGCGACGATTCGAGTCAGTCACGAGAGCCCGGAGTTCAATCGCTTCGGCGTGCCGCACGGCGCCCGGCGCTTGTCCGCGTCGGTGCAAAAAGCCAATCGCGACATCGTCGAAATCTCGCGCAGCTCCCAAGCGCATCGCGGTATGGGCACGACCGTGGTGGCAGCCTGCTTCTCGCCGCGCTCCGGCCTGATGCACGTCGCGCACGTCGGCGACAGCCGCTGTTATCGCTTGCGCGCGGGACACCTGGAGCTCTTGACCAAGGACCATTCGCTGATCACGGACGTCATCGAGCAGCGGCCGGATCTGGACGATCAGGTGCTGGCGCGCTTGCCGAAAAATGTCGTCACTCGCGCGCTCGGCATGGACAACCAACTGCGCGTCTCGGTGCGTTCGCACGCGGTGGTCGAGGGCGATCGTTATCTGCTCTGCAGCGACGGGCTGAGCGGCCCAGTGTCGGCGCCGGAGCTCGCCACGACGCTCGCGCGAGACGACGCTCCCGAGGCGATCGTGGCGAGCCTCGTGGAGTTGGCGAACGCCGCGGGGGGTCCGGACAACATCGCCGCGCTGATGGTGAGCTGCCAGGGTGGACACCAGCGCGCCATGCCGGCGGACAGTGTGCCGCCGCCGCCGCCCGAGCTTTTCAGCTTGCCCGGGGATTTCGATCCCGACAAGAGCGATCCGGAGCTCTTGATTTTGGGCATCGAGGATTTCGAGCTCGGTCAGGGCACTCAATCGGCGAGCGACGACCTGCTGAAGGCCCTCGGTGAGCTGATCGGGCCCAAGCGTTGACGCAGGGCAGCGACGCCGGCACCGCTCAGGACGCAGCGCTTCGCCCGCACGAGCCGGCCATTTTTGCCCACGCTCTGCCGCTGCTCGACGCGAAGCTCGGCCCAGAGCTCGAGGATTTCGTGGTGGAGGAGCTGCCGCTCTATCCCGCTAGCGGCAGCGGCGAGCACCTGTACGCGCAGATCGAGAAGCGCGGCATGACCACGCCGCAGATGGTGCGCGCCGTCTCGCGGGCGGCGGGCGTCGAGGAGCGTGACGTCGGCTACGCGGGGCTCAAGGACAAGCACGCGGTGACGACGCAGTGGCTCAGCTTGCCCGTCAAAGCGCGCCCGCTCCCGGAGTGGCGTTTGCCGGAGGGCGTGCGCGTGCTCGAGAGCACGCGTCACGGCAACAAGCTGCGCACCGGGCACCTGCTAGGCAATCGCTTTCGCATTCGTCTCGTTTCGCTCGAGCCCGACGGCCTCGAGCGGGCGCGAGCGATCGCGGCCTTCATCGTCGAGCAGGGCCTGCTCAACTATTTCGGCGGCCAGCGCTTTGGCCGTGACGGCGACAGCTTACGACAAGCCTTGGACTGGTTGCGCGCGGGCGCGCGCTTGCACGGCGCTCCGCGCTTCTTGCTCAAGCTGTATCCGAGCGTGCTGCAAGCCGAGGTGTTCAATCGCTATTTGTCGCTGCGCCGCGCGCGCGAGCTCACGCGCCTGATCCCGGGTGAGGTCGTGCGCCTCGAGGGGACCGGTTCGATGTTCGTCGTCGAAGACGTGACTCGCGAGCAGCCGCGCTATGACGCCGGCGACCTGCATCTGACCGGACCCATCTTCGGCCCCAAAACGCGACCGGCGGCGGCTGACGGCGCCGAGCTCGAAGCCGCCGCGCGAGCAGCCCTCGCGCTCTCCGACGAGCAGGCCCAGACGCTCGCGCGGCAGGCCCCGGGCACGCGCCGCGATCTGCGCGTGAAAGTCGGCGAAATCTCGGTCGAGCGCGTCGAAGTCGATCGCCTGGAGCTCGCGTTCGCGCTGCCCTCGGGCAGCTACGCGACCGAAGTCGTCCGGCAATTCACCGGCGGCGCGTTCTTGATCGAAGAGCGCGACCGGGGCGGCGAAGCTTGAGCGCGGCGACCGAAACCCTCGGTCAAGAGTTGGAACGCGCCGCGCTGTACGCCATTCGACGCGCCTGGGAGGACTTGAACGGCACGCTCTTCAAGTGGCAGCTCGTGCCGCCGCGCTTCGAGCTCGTCGACGCGCGCGCGCGGCTCGGCCGATTTCGTAGCGCCGAGCGCGTGCTCGAACTGTCGCGCGTGCTGCTGCTCGAGCACGGCTGGGGCGAGCTCGTGGAGGTTCTCAAGCACGAGATGGCTCACCAGTACGTGGCGGAACTCTTGCTCGTCTCGGAAGAGGCCACGCACGGGCCCCTTTTTCGCAAGGTCTGCGAGGAGCGCGGCATCGACGCGCGCCCGACGGGGATCCCGGCAGCGTCGGAGCAGGGCCCGGCGCACGCACACGTGCTCGAACGGATCGCGAAGCTTTTGGCGCTCGCCGAGAGCTCGAACGAGCACGAAGCCGCTGCCGCGATGAGCGCCGCGCAGCGGATGATGCTCAAGTACAACCTCGATCTGGCGCTGAGCGGCGGCGCGCCGAGCTACGGCTTTCGTCACCTGGGCACGCCGACCGGGCGCGTCTCGGAAGCCCAGCGCATTTTGGCCGGCATTCTCAGCGACCATTTCTTCGTGGAGACGATCTGGGTGCCGGTCTGGCGCCCGCGCGAGGGCAAACGCGGCAGCGTGCTCGAGGTGTGCGGCGCGCCCGAAAACCTGGAACTCGCCGAGTACGTGCGCGCATTTCTGCTGCACACGGCCGAGCGACTATTTCGCGAGTACCGGCGCGCGAGCGGCGGCAGGGCAGGCAAGCGCAGCACGTTCGTGGCGGGTGTGATGACGGGCTTCCGCGATCGCCTTGAGCGCGAGCGCAAGAAGTCGCAACGCGAGGGGCTCGTGTGGGTGGGTGACGCACAGCTTGCGTCGTTCTTCAAAGCGCGCCATCCGCGCGTACGTTGGACGCGGCACGCGGTCGGCCACGGATCCGAGGCCTACGCGCGCGGTCGCGAGGCCGGAGAAAAGATCATTTTCCATCGCGGAATTCGCGCAAAAACAGGACAAGGCGCGGTGCGTCTCTTACCGCCGGCCAAGAGCTGACGTCTGGGCAGCCAGGAACCCGACGCAAGCCCTCGACTCTTGGCGCAAAGCTTCCCAGAATACCGCCCCGTGAGCGCATCCGATCCCGAATCCGACCGAGGAGACACCTTGATCGGAACGACTTTGGCCGGGCGCTACCGCGTCGAGCGGCTGCTCGGCTCCGGTGGCATGGGCGCGGTGTACCAGGCCGAGCACGTGCACATGCGCAAAGCGGTCGCGGTCAAGGTGCTCCACCGCGAGATGATGATCGTGCCCGAGGTCGTGGCGCGCTTCGAACGCGAGGCGGTCGCCGCTGGACGCATTCAACACCCGAACGTCGCCTCGGCCACGGATTTCGGGCGCCTCGACGACGGCGCGTTCTACTTGGTGCTCGAGTTCGTCGAAGGTCACAGCCTGACCAAGCTGCTTTCGACAGAGGGCGCGCTGCCGCCCGAGCGGGCCCTGCGCATCACGCGGCAAATCGTGGACGCGTTGGCGGCGGCCCACGCGGCGAACGTCGTGCATCGCGACCTGAAGCCCGACAACGTGATGCTCGTCAGCAAGGAGGGCGAGGGGGATTTCGTCAAGGTCTTGGATTTCGGCATCGCCAAGGTGAGCGGCGAGGGCTCCGGCGATCAACCAGCGCTCACCAAGATCGGTACGGTGTTCGGCACTCCGGAGTACATGTCGCCCGAGCAAGCGCGCGGTGAGGCCGT
>DASYCR010000833.1:0-5603 GCA_036500095.1 Polyangiaceae bacterium | reverse complement strand
CCTGGTCTCCCTGTTCTTCGGCGCTACGGTCAGCGCGGGCGTGCTGCTCGCTTTCCGCGGTACCGATCCGCTCACGCCGCGCCTGTCCGGAGCTCTGGCTGGGCTCGTCGGCGGACTGGGGGGAGCGCTGGCCATGGGCATTGCCTGTCCGAGTCACGAGGCCTGGCATCTGTGGTTTGCGCATGGTCTGGTGGTCGTGGTGCTGGGCCTTTTCGGCTTCGTGGTGGGTAGGCGGATCCTCGCACCATGACGTTTCTGCGAGGGGCAAAGCACAAAAAGCTCCTCGATCTCGGGCGCTACGTATTGTTCGGCGTCGCCCTGTATCTGCTCGCTACGGAGCTCATGCGCCACGCCTCGGGACCCAAAGAGGGGACCACTGCGGCCAAGATCGATCTGCCGCTTGCCACGCGCCCAGAGCGCTTCGAGCTCGCGCAGATGAAAGGCAAGGCCGTGCTGGTGGAGGTATTCGCGAGCTGGTGCAGCGCGTGCCGCCGCAGCGCGCCGAGCTTGGCAGACGCATGGCGCGCCCACCACGATCAGAACGTCACCTTCCTCGGGGTGAGCGTCGACGAAAATGCAGCGGCAGCGCGCACCATTCAAGCGGACTGGGGCATCCCGTTCGACGTCGCCATCGACGACGGCAGCGTTTCACGCGACTACGGCATCCGCATGCTGCCGACGCTCATTTACATCGACGCGCAGGGCGTGGTGCGCCACACGCGCACCGGGATCCCCTCACGCGCCGAGCTCGAAAGCTGGCTCGCCGAGCGCTAATTTACTGCGACGCAGCAGGCGCCGCGCCGGCGGGAGCGGCGCTGGGTTCGGCAGCCGCGGCAGTGGGCGCCGGCGGCTGGCTCGGCGCGGCCACCGCGCTGGCCGGCACGCGCGCCGACACCTTCCACAGCTGACCGACGTGTTCGAGGTTCATCTCGTACGGCCCCGACTGTGAGCTACCGACGCTGGTCGCGCGCGCGACGGCTACCAGCGGATTACGCGCGATCAACGCGGCCGAGGTGAACACGGTCTTCTCGAGCTTTGGACGATCCTGAAGGCACTGCGCGTTGCAGGCAGCCTTTGCCTTCTGCACTTCCGCTACCTCCGCGCCGCTCGCCAGCTCGAGCGCTCCGTCGAAGTTGTGCGTCAAGAGCCGCTGCTGGAACTCGATCGCTGCGTTCTTGGGATCGGAGGCAAGCTCAGGCGTGCCGACCGCGCGCGGATTCCGAGTCTCTTTGGGTGGGTGGTAGTTGCACGCACCGTGGGCGAGCGCCCACATCACGAGCGTCATCCCACCCAGGATACCGAGCATGCCCAGCGTTTGTTTGGTGGGTGAGTTGATTTCCTCTTCCGTGCGGGGAAGCGGCGGACGGGGGCGTTTGCTCTTCTTTTTCCGCGGACGTTCACGCTCGGCGTCGCGCTTGCTGCGCGCCTCGTCGTCCGCAGCTGCCACCGCTTCCGGCTCGGATTCGCTTGCCATGGGCGCATTCGGGTAGCTCGAATGCGGATCGTACGCAACCCGGAGCGATGCCGCGCCGACTGGGATGCGTGCGGCAATCCTGGCTTTGGGCGACAAGTTCGCTGTTTTTCGTGGCTTGTGCGGGCTCCGCCCCGCTGCCGGCCAAAGCCGTCGAGCTGAACCGGACCGGTATCGAGGCGTTGACTGCCGGCGACCTCGAGACCGCCGACGCCCGCTTCACCCTGGCCCTCGAGTACAGCCCGACCTTCGTCGATGCCCTCACGAATCAGGGCCTGGTCGAGCTGCAGCGCGGCAACTTCGAGCGTGGCCGCCAGCTGCTCGAGCGCGCGCGTCGACTCAATCCCGATCTGCCCCAACCCCATCACGGCCTGGGCGTGCTCGAGGAGCGAGAAGGACGACCCGATCGCGCATCACGACACTACTACGAGGCGTTGCGCGTCGATCCCGGCTTCGTCCCCGCGCGCGCGAACCTCGCGCGTCTGCTGTACGACTCGGGCTACCTGGAAGAGGCGCTCGTGCAGTTCAAGCGTCTGAGCGAGGTCGCGCCGACGGACGCGAGCGGCTACGTCGGACTCGCGACCACGCTGCTGCGCCTCGAACGGCGCGACGAAGCCAGCGACGTGATTGCCGAGGGGCGACGCGCTGCTCCAGAAAGCAAGGAGCTCACGATTTTGGAAGCGCGCGAAGCCATCCACGCGGGCCATTGGCAGGAGGCGACCATTCTGCTGTCACCCCTTGCTGCAGAACGCGACGACCTGGCAGTCGCGGCTCTCGGCTGGCTGGCGGTGACCGAGCTCGCCCAGGACCACGCGCGCGCCGCGATCGGCGCTGCAAAGCGAGCGCTCGAGCTCGCCCCCGACGATCCGGTCTCCACGCTGGCCCTCGGCCAAGCACTGCTGCGCCTCGGCGATCCGAACGCCCAGGCCTGGCTCGAGCGCGCGCAAAAGCTGGCTCCTGGCGCGAGGCTCGCTCTACACTCGGCCCCGTGAGTGCCTCGCCAACCAGCGCGTCCGGCTCGCGTGGCCCACGCGAGGCGCTCAGGCGCCGCTTGTGCTTGATCGCTTGCTGCGACCGAGAACAGCGCAAGCTGTTCGAGCTCAAGTCGGCCCGACTTTATGCGCTCGGCGTGCTCCTGAGCTACGTGTTTTTGCTCGTTCTACTGCGCGGTCGCGACCACGCCGACGTGCTCGCGGACCTGACGTACGACGCCCTAGCAGCGCTGTCGTGCATCGTCGGGACCTTGAGCGCGCTCGGGGCAGCGCGCAATTTTGCGCGCGTCGCCGAGTGGCGAGCTTTCGGCGCGCTCGCGGCGCAGCGCGGTCATTCGCCGCGCGACGTGGCGCTCGCTCGGCTGCTCGCCAGCGCCTACCGCTCGGGGCTGCTGGTCGGAGCTCCTGCGCTCGGCATCGTGTTCGTCGCGTTCTCGTGCGGCAAGAGCTTCGCCTGGGCGCTCGCGACGAGCGTCGCGCTCGTTCTCTATGTGCTCGGCATGAGCGGCGCGCTCGCCTTGCTGGCGCGGCTAGCCGCGTGGCTGTCACCCCGTCACGCGCGCGCGTCGCTGCTGTTGCTCGGACTCTGCCCGCTCGTGATCGCTCTCGGATTTCCTGGAATGCCCAGCGTGCCGTCCGTATTTTTCTGGGCGCTCGCGCGCATTGCCGCACTCGGAGCCCATTTCACGTGAATCGCCTGGTGCTCGCGGAGCTCGCCTGTGCGTCGCTGCCCCCGCTGTCCGCGGATATTGGTCCGGGCTTGTACGCCGTACTCGAGCCCGCGCTCGATGCTTCCCAGGAACTGATCGCGGTCATTGCGGGCAAGGCGGCGCCGACGCGAGGCAGCGTCACGCTGAACGGCAAAACTCCCTTCGACCACCCGGACGTGCGAGCGAGCGTCGCCTCCTTGCAAGCCGAAGAGGCGCCACTGCCCGAGCGCACCGTGCTCGACGCCGTGAAGAGCGTGCTCGCCTTGCACCCTGGAGCGAACCCTGCACGCGCGGTGCTCGAGCGCGCGGGCTGCGCGGAACTTTACGATGAGCGCGTGGAACGCCTGAGCGCTAGAGAAGCGCGCAGCGTGACGCTGGCGATCGCCCTCGCTCAGCCGGAGCCGGCGCTGATAGCGCTCCACGAGCCCCTCGCCACGCGCGTCGACCCGAGCGTGCTGCGAGCTGCGCTCGCGCGGGCCGCGCTGCGCGCGGTTGTGGTCGTCACGATCAGCCGCTTCGAGGACAGCCGCGCCCTCGGCGGCCGCGTGATCACGGTGCGCCCGCACGGCTGGAGTGAACTCAACGCAGCGCGCCTGGGAGCGCACGCTTTGCGAGTGCGGACCGACAGCGCGGGCGAGTTACTCGCGCTTCTAGAAGGCATACCGGAGCTCTTGCAGGTGACTCGCGTCGGGCAAAAGGAGCTGGTCGTCCACGGCGAAGCGCTGGAACCCCTGGCGAGAATTGTAGCTGAGCATGCGCGGCGCGCCGGCCTCGTCATCGCGGGTCTCTGCGAGCAGATCGACCCCTATCTGCTCGGCTCGACACCCGGCTTACCCCACTCTGCATCGCAGCAGGCAGCCACCCCAGCCGACCCGAAACGACCGATCTACGGCGCGGCCGAGAGGCGCCGGTGAACGCTCTCCGCGCAGGAGCGCAGCTCGCGTGGACGCGCGCGCGCACGCCGAGCCTACCGCTCTTGCTCGGAGCCAGCGCTGCGCTCGCCGTCGCGCTCGTCCACTTCACGGAATCGAGCTTGGACGCCCTGTTGGAAGGGCCGGTGCTCGGCTGGACGCTCCCGATCGTCGGCTATCTCGTCGCGCAACGCGTAACCGACAATCAGCGACTCGATCACAGCGTCGAACCGCTGGCTCGCCACGGCGCCGACCGCAGGCTCGTCGCGGTCGGCCTCCTGTTGGTGTCCGCCGCGCTCACCGCGCTCACCGGCGGCCTGCTGGCGATCGTGACGGTCAGCGCTGGGCACGAGCACTTCGACGCGGCTTGGCTGCGCGATCTAGCTGCGACGACCCTCGTGGCTTCTGCCGCGGGGCTCGTCTACGCGACTTGGTTTTGGGGCGCTTCCACCATTCTGCGCCGCGGTGGCGGACGGCTGTGGGCGCTCGCGGGCGACTTGGTCTTGGGCTCGGGCAGCTCGCTGTTCGCGCTGCCGTTTCCACGCAGCCATCTCCGGAACCTGCTCGGTGGCTTGCCCCCCGCAGGGCTCTCCCAGGGAGCAGCGTGGCTCGCGTTCGCGCTCTTGTGCGCGCTCGCCGTCCTGAACACGCTGCGTCGTTTGCCGCGCTGACCCTAACCCGCGGCGCGCGCGACCGCCGTCCGACGCAGCAGGCCTAGCACACGCGCGCGCAGCTCGGGCGCGCGAAACGGCTTGCTCACGAAATCGTCAGCACCCGCCTCAAAGGCTTCCACCAGATCCTGACTCGACGAGTGCCCTGTCAAAAATAGGATCGGTAGCGCGCGGTAGTGTTGGTCCTCACGCAAACGGCGACACAATTCCACACCGTTCATGCCGGGCAGACCCCAGTCGAGCACGAGCAGGTCCGCGCGCTCCGCGTTGAGCCAATCGAGTGCGCTCTCCGCACTCTCGACCTGCAGCGTGGTGACGTTGGCGGGGCGCAGCATCGCACAGACGATCGAACGCAACGCGGGGTCGTCGTCGACCACGAGCACCGTGGTACCCGGCGGCGCCTGCACTTCTTCGGCTCCCGCGCGACACTCCGGCGGCGCCGAAGGCGGCCCCTCACCATGGGCAAAACGCGCGAGCCTGTCCCAGTCTCGCTGTTCGAAGGTCAAGTGCAGCGCGGCGCCACGATCCGCCACGCGCCCCGCCAGCGACGTCGCCTCTTCACCGACCGTGAAAGTCGCGACCAGCCACTGGCCGTCGCTCAACGCTTCGCCGGTCGGCACTATGATCGCCGGGTCGTCGGCGTCCAGCGACTGCGCGAGCTCGGAGAAACTATCGAACCTATAAACGATGCCCTGCACGCTCAGCTCGAACGCTTACCATGAAACGGATGGGCCGCCAGTGAGGGCCGCTCGCCTTGTAGCCCCGCCAGCGCGTTTCTCAAGCCTGCTCGCGGAACGCTTCCGCGGGTCGCAAACGCGCGGCGTGCAGCGCTGGCCAAACCGTCGCCG
>DASYCR010000832.1:0-5818 GCA_036500095.1 Polyangiaceae bacterium | reverse complement strand
GCCGCCCGCGTTGAACGGCGGATCGACGTAGATCAAGTCGAAGCGAGTCTTTTTAGCGAGCGTCGCGAGCTCGTCCAAACAGTCGCCGTGTACGAGCTCACCGCGCCGAAAGCGGTGCCGCGCGGAGCTCACGCGCCCCCGGGCCCGGCGGTGGCGGTCTGTGCGGCCTCGAGTTGAAACGGGTCGTCGTGGGCGATGCCGGAGAGCGAGGCGGCGTCGAGCAGTTCGGGAGCAGCATCGGGCTTGAGCCATTCCCAGCGCGGGCCGCCGCCGCTGCAACCGGCTAGGCTGTCTTCGGGCGAGCAGCTGATGCGCAAATGCAGGTGATCGTCGTGCGGCAGGCTGTCGGTGGGCTGGAGCAAGACGGTTTCCGCGTGCCAGAGGAGCTCGGGCGGTTCGTTGCGGGCGCGCGCGTAGTCGATCAAGAGGCCCTCGATCTCGCGGCTCGCGAACAGGAATTGCACGCCGACCTCCGGGGACTCGAGCAGCGAGCGCACGAGCAGCCACTCGCGCTCCACGTCGAGGCGAACGTAGTCATTGGTTTCTTCGACCAGCGCGAGGCCGTCGGCTTCGAAATGCACGAAGCCGGGGCTCGCTACCGGGACGCCGGCGGGTGTGGTCACGTAAAAGAGCAGATCCGCATCACGACCGCTGCGGTGGGAATCGTGGCCCGGAATCCGTCCGCCGGTTTGCGCGGAGAGATCGCCGATGAAGAGCGGCGCGCCGCCCGGAAAACGGGAGGCGACCGCGGACGCGGCGCGCTCGATGGTGTGCACCAGGCCGGGGCGACCAAAATAGTGCGGACTCAGCGGGCGATAGCGGACGAAGCCGGGGCCGCGCGTGGGTAGCTCCTCACCGTCGGTGAGCACGCCGTGGTTCGGCGCGCCGATCGAGCCGCTCAAGCCGGGCGCGAGCGGCGTCGGCATGCTGAAACAACCAAGTGGAGTGAGCAGGACTGCCAGCGACAACGCGCGCTTCAAGCCGGTCCTCCTGGGAAATAATTGCGAATGTGCTGCGCGAGGTTGCTGAGCCCGCCGCGGGCGGCGACGCCCTCTCCGAGGTCGAGCTTGTTGTCACGCTGCGCGAGGTAGCCCTGATCGACGAACGCTTGAAAGGCGTTTTGCAAAATGGTCTTGCTGACGGCCTCCGGGCGCTCGATCGCGGCTGCGAGGAACAAGCGATTGCCGAGCGCGAGCGCGCGCTTGGTGAGCTCCTTTTCGGCGAGCGGCACTTTCTCCAGGTGTTCGAGGGCGCGCGCGGCGACCCAGTAACCCTCGATGAAGTTGCGCAGAATGGAAGCGTAGAGCCTGAGCCACTGCTCGCCGCTCAGATTGTCGCGGCCCGCGCCCGCGCTCAGCTCGTCGCCGTTCTGGGACACTTCGCCGTTTTCGAACATCACCCGCAGGGTGTCCTGGAAAATGGCTTCGAACGGCGCATCCGCGCGGAAGCGGAACTCGAACTTGAACAGGCGCGAGAGCTCCTGCACGCGCGTCTGCACCCAGTTGAAGCTCGTGCGTTCGCCGGTCGGAGAGCTCAGGAGCGCCATCGCCACGAGCGCGCGCTCCACGAAAAAATGCACGATGATGTTCTTCGACGTGTCGAGTGAAAGGCGCTTGTTGTTGGGTACCGTGTAGGTGGCTTGGGAGCTCGCACGACCGCGCTCGGCGCGACCCGGATCGTCGAGCAGCGTCGCCTCCACCAACTCCGCGTCGATGAACAGCTGGCAGGCTTCGCGAATCGACTCCGGTCGGAGCTCGCCGGAGGGCAAGCGCAGCGCCTGACTCGCGCGCGCGCCCGAATGCGTCGTCACGCGCAGCAGCTTGCTGCACAGTTCGACCAGATCCTCGTGGTTGATGCCTCGGCGCTCGTGGCAGAGCAAGGTCAGCGCGGCGAGCGCGCCGGGCGTGACGGCCGTGACGCGGTTGATCTCGTCCATCACGCGATTGCCGAGGCGCGTGACCAGGCTGCGGCGTTTAGCCGGTGTGAGAGCCACCTCGGGCGGGATCGAAAGCTCGCGCCGGAGCTCGTCGAACGTGAGAATTTGCCCGACTTGCATGTTGATCGCGCCGTAGCGGTGGCGGAGCACCTCACGGCTCTTCAACAGGCCCGCGGCGTCTTCCTTGGGCTTTTCACCGCCCTGGAGCTCGCGCTCGTAGCTCTTGGCCTCGATCACGCGCTCGTAGCCGATGCTGACCGGCACGAAGAAACACTCCTTGTCCGGAATGCCGAGGGCGGCGTCGGCGACCATGTTCAAGAGCCCGAATTTGGGCGCGAGCAACTTGCCGGTGCGGCTGCGACCGCCTTCCAAGAACAACTCGACCGGGTAGCCGCTGCGCAGCAGGCGCCGCACGTACGCGTCCACCACGGCCGCGTACAAGCGATCGCCGCGGAACGAGCGGCGAATGAAGAACGCGCCACCGCGGCGAAAAATCGGGCCCATCGGGAAGAAGTTCAGATTGTCCCCGGCCGCGATCACGGGCAGCGGCAGGTTCTGCGCGTTGAAGATGTAGCTCAGGATCAAATAGTCGATGTGGCTCTTATGGCTCGGCAAGAGCACCAGCACGCCGCGCTTGGCGGCCTGGCGCAGCCGCTCGATGTCGCCCTTTTCGTACTCGATGCCCGCGTAAATGCGCGTAAAAACCCGATCGAAAATCACTTCCAGCGCCTTGATCGTCGTCTGATCGGGCGTAGCTTGGAGTTCGCTCAACATACCGAGCGCGCGTTCGGTGAGCGTGTAGCGATCGGTGCGTTCGTCCGCCAAGTCTTCGATCACGGCGCGCAGTTTCGGGCTGCGAATGATCTCGCTGCGCAGTCGATCAGGCGCCTTCTCGGCGGGCCCGGTCACCACCCGCCGCTCGCGCTCGAGCCGGCGCAGCACCGTATAAGTGAGCCGACGCACGAGCACGGAGTCGGGTAGCTCCGGATTGTCCTTCAAGAAATCCGCGAGCGAGATCGGCTCTCCGAGCTTCAGCTCGACGTGTTTGTAGTTGTAAAAAAATTGACCGATCGTGCGCGTCGGGCTCGGCCACGCGCGCGGTCCGAGTACGAAATCGAACGCGTCCGTGGCGGATTTGTCGGGATGTTTGGTCCACACGAACACCTGCGGCACGAGCAAGATCGGCCGATCGCTGCGACGCTGACGGTCGAGCAGCGCGCGCACGAGCTCGTCGCCCTCTTGCAGGCCGCGCACGCCGCTCGCGCCTGCCGCGCGATCGAGCACGCCTGGCGGTCGTTTCAAGAACAGCGCCGCCGAACCACCGTGCTCGAGTGCGTCTTCCAGCTCCTCCGACGGTGAAGCCTCGTACTTGGGCGCGATCGCGTTGAGCCAACCCTTGCTCATGGGGTTGAGCACCCACAGGCCGAGATCGTTGACGAAGCGGATCGCCGGCAGACCATGCTTTTTGACGAGATGATCCAGCGCGAGAAAATCGATCAGGTTGAGGCTGCGCAGCACGTAAACGACGGAGCCTTGCGCGGCGAGCTCCTTCACCGAGCGCGCCCACGCTTCGTCGACTTGGATCCGCTCGAAGAATCGACGATAGAGCGCGAGCAATATCGGATTCGGGGCGTAGGGCCGGGTCAGCTCTCGTTTCGCCATCGACGGAATTCGGACGACGGGATCATACTTGCTGGGGGCGTGCGGTGCGAGTAGTCGATTGGCAGCACGATGTACGGGTTTCGACGATCGTCGCGTTCTCTGCAAGCTCTCGGCTTCGTCGGCGGTTTCGTCGCTCTCGCCCTTTCTGCAACGCCCATCGCGTGCAAGAAAAAAGCGCCGCCTCCGGCTGCCAAGCCGCTTCCCGAGCTGCCGGACATCGCACCGGACGAAGGGTCAGTCGAGCCGCCACAAGCCGCGAAGGCTGCGCCCATGCCCGCGTGTCGGTCAGTGCTGGGCGTCGCGCTCTTTCGGATCGGCGAAGAGTCAGGCGCGGTTGCGCGTGGCGAGCCCACCGCCGACGACGAGGCGGGCACCGACGATCAAGACGATGTCCCGCTGCCCTTTTCGACCGAGGTAGGAGACGCGCGCGCAGACGCGACTGGCTTCGCGGCGGGCGCGCTGCGCTCGGCCAAGGGCAACACGCACGCGCTGCTCGCGCTGATCCCCAGCGCGGCACCTGCGCTCAAGCTGATCGATCTCGGCGCAGTCCACGGCGATCCCGATCCGCCGGCGTTCGCGGTTCACGGCGCGGACATGGTCGTCGCTGCGTCGGACACGGACGCGGGCGGCGCGATGTTGCGCCTCGGCGTGGTTCACGACGCCCTGGGCGTCGCGAACGTGACGTGGGGCGCCGAGCTCACCGGCGTGCGGCGGGATTCACCGTTCGCGCTCGAGGTCTCCGGCGCTCGCGCGTTGCTCGTGTTCGCGAGCGTCGCGCACGACAAAGTTCGCTTGCTCGGCGCGTCGTTTTCAGTCGATCAGGTTCCGGCAAAGCTTGCGACAGAGCCCGTTTCGCCGGGCGACGCGGACGTCGACGAACCGCGTCTCGCCCCGAGAAATGGCGGGTTTTGGTTGGCGAGCGCGCGGGCGCTGCCGACCGACAAAGGCAAAGGCAAGGCGACGCCCGCGCCGGCGCCGAGCGCGGACGAATCCGATCCGTCGCTGGTGGAGGACGTGGCGCGCCGGATCGAGCTCACCCAGCTCGACGGCAACGGCAAGCCGCTAGGCGCCGCGCTCGCGCTGAGCACGGCAGGCGAGTCGGTGATGACGTTCAACCTGGCAGCCGCAGCGGACGGCAGCGCGTACGTCGCCTTCCGCACTGACGACACCACGCCCGGCGCGGACGGCGGTCCGCTGCGACTCGTACACGTCAAGCTGGACGGCACGCTGGAGCGTTTACCGGTGGAAGGGGACGAGCAAGGCTCGGGCGCGCCCACGCTGCTAGTCGACGCGGCGAGCGGGACGCTCTGGCTCGTCGCGTCCGGCTCGACCGGCGCCACGTGGTTCGGCAAAGTGGGGCCGAAGACCGAGCTTCACACCAACGACGGCGTGCGCGGCGCGAGCTTGCTCGGCATTCAGGCGGGTCATTGGCTGAGCGAACGCGCTCGCGGTACAGCTGCGGAGCTATCGTTGCTCGAATGCCCGAGCGGCTGAGTTTGCAGGCAATCATGGCCAAAGCGCTGACGATTCTGGTCGAAGGGTTCGAGGAGATCGAGGCCGTGACGATCATCGACGTGCTGCGTCGCGCCGGCGTAGAGGTCGTGATCGCGGGGCTCGCGGCCGGGCCTGTGCCGGGCTCGCACGAGATCGTCGTGAGCGCGGAGGTCGCGCTCGACGCGGCGCGCGTGCAGGACTTCGACGCGCTGGTGTTGCCGGGCGGTATGCCGGGCGCGGCCACGCTGCGCGACGAGCCGCGTGTGCAGCGCGTGGTCCGCGAGTTCTCCGAGCAGGGTAAGCTTGTCGCCGCGATCTGCGCAGCGCCGATCGCGCTCGAAGCGGCCGGCGTGTTGCGCGGCAAGCAAGCTACGTCGTATCCCGGCAACCCGCTGCCCAGCGCTCGCTACAGCGAGGAGAGCGTGGTGGAGGACGGGCCCGTGATCACGAGTCGTGCGGCCGGCACCGCGTTCGCCTTTGCGTTGCGCTTGGTCGAACGCCTGGTTTCGAAGGACGAAGCCGAGCGACAGCGCGCGAAGTTGCTCTTGAGCTAAGGGCCCGCGAAAAGCCAAGTCGATCGATCGAGAGTCTCGCGCACGCACTCTCGGGGCGCAGGGGCAGCCTGAGCATTGGCCACATCTCAAGCTCAACCAGCAGCATTCCTGGGGTGCAGGTGGCGCTTCGACATACCCGAAGGGGTGGGCGAATGCCCCGCAAGGCGGCGCC
>DASYCR010000831.1:0-8703 GCA_036500095.1 Polyangiaceae bacterium | reverse complement strand
TTTCGGTCGCATCGGCCGCTGCATCGTACGCGCGCTGTTCGAACGCCCGAGCTCGGCGGTCGAGCTGGTCGCGCTCAACGATCTGACGAGCGCCGAGACGCTCGCGCATTTGTACAACTACGACACCGTTCACGGCCGCGCGCCTCGGCGCGCAACGACGCGCGACGGTCAGCTCGTGATCGGCGGAAAGCCGGTGCAGGTGGTGGCCGAAAGGGAGCCGCAGAAGCTGCCGTGGCGAGAACTTCAGGTCGACGTGGTGCTGGAGTGCACGGGTCTTTTCACCGACAAAGACAAGGCGAGCGCTCACCTCTCCGCGGGGGCCAAGAAAGTGATCATCGGCGCGCCGGCGAAGGGACACGACGTGACGATCGTGCTCGGCGTGAACAGCGACGCCTACGACGCGACCCGGCACGCCGTCATCTCTTGCGGTTCGTGCACGACCAACTGCCTCGCTCCGGTCGCCAAGGTGCTGCTCGATAGCTTCGGGCTCGAGCGCGGCTTGATGACGACGACCCACTCGTACACGAACGACCAGGCGCTGCTCGACGTGCCACATCGCAAAGGCGATCTGCGCCGAGCGCGCGCGGCTGCGCAGAACATCGTGCCCGCGTCTTCCGGAGCGGCCAAGGCGCTGAGCGAGGTGATCCCCGAGCTCAAGGGCAAATTCGACGGCCAGGCCATGCGCGTCCCGACCATGGACGTCTCGCTCGTCGATCTCACGTTCGAGAGTGCTCGACCGCTCAGCAAGCAAGCCATTCACGCGGCCATTCAGAGCGCGAGCGCCGGCCCGATGCGAGACATCCTCGGCTACACGGAAGAGCCGTTGGTTTCGAGTGATTACCTGGGCGATCCGCGTTCGTCGATCTTCGACGCGACGCTCACGCAAGTGATGGGTGAGCGCTTCGCCAAGGTGTTTGCCTGGTACGACAACGAGTGGGGCTTTTCGAACCGCATGATCGAACTGGCAGAGCTCGTCGCCTCGCAGCTCTGAAGCCGTCGGGCGTCATAATCAGACTCATTTCTCTCATTTCTCTCATTTCGAGCCAGTACGGGCATCCGGTGATCCCGGATCGCGATTGCGGGCATTTCCGCACGGTTGCGAACCAGTGCGGCCCAAGCAGAATAGAGAAAGGTCACCTGATGTCCCTCCGGCTCCGTTTCGCTGCACCCGCACTGGCGTGTCTTGCGCTGTTGTCGCTCGCGCCTTCCACGTCATTTGCTCAGGCGTGTGACGCCGGCTGGAAGTGCAGCGTGAACTACGGCGGCAGCACGCTGATGGACCTCTACGTTCCGACCAAGGTCGCCGCGTCGCCGCCGGTCTTGGTTGCCCTGCATTTCTGCGGCGGGACCGCGGCGAGCGCCCACTCCTGGTTCAAGAGCTACGCGGATACGTACGGCTTCACCATCATCGCGCCGACCGCCGGCGGCAATTGCTTCGACGCCACTCCGGGGCGCAGCGGCGAGCGAGCCGCCATCGTCAGCATGGTGCAGTACGTGGTGACTCAGAACAAGGCGGACACCAAGCGCGTGTTTGCCGCCGGAGCGTCGTCCGGTGCGTGCATGACGCAAGTGCTGCTCGCGTCGTATCCCGACGTGTTTGCGGCTGGTTCCTCGCTGGCAGCCGTTCCGGTGGGCGCTTGGACAGGGGGCAACGCCTATGGCTGGTCCACTCCGGCCTCCACCACAGCTCAGCAATGGGGCCAGAAGGTGACCAACGCCGATCCAGGCTTTAGCGGCACGAGGCCTCGCGTTCAACTCTGGCAAGGACAGGGTGACACGACGCTCACCTACAGTCAGAACTATCCTGCCGAGGTCGCCCAGTGGACCAACGTCTTCGGCGTGACGGCCGCCAATGCCACGACTGCGAGCGTCAAGCCGCCGGGAGCTAAGAACACCTGGGCTCGGACTTCGTACAAGGACGGCTCGGGAACCGTGGTGCTGGAGGCCAACAGCGGCCCGAGCAACGTCGTTCACGACCTAACTCCCGAAGGTCTGTTCGGCGATGTGATTCGCTTCTTAGGCCTCGATCAAACTAGCAGTGGCAGCGGCGGAGCGGGTGGAGCCGGCGGAGCGGGTGCAGGCGCGGGCGGTAGCTCCGGCTCGACCAGCGGCGGCGCGGGCATGGGCACCGGCGGTGGCAGCTCGGGGACGAGCACCGGCGGTACTGGCACCGGCGGTACTGGCACCGGCGGTATCGGCGCCGGTGGTATCGGCGCCGGTGGTATCGGCACGGGCGGCACGGGCACCGGCGCGGGTGGCGTGAGCAACGGCGGCGTGAGCAACGGCGGCAGTAGCAGCAGCGGTGCGCCTGCGGGCGGTTCAGCGGGTGCGAGCAGCGGCGTAGGCGGTTCTGGTACCGCCGGCAGCGGTACGGGTGGCAGCTACGCGGGTGCTCCCAGCGGCGGCGGTACCGGCAACGTCAGCGGCGCGAGCGGCTCGGTGAGCAGCGCGGGCAGCGTCAACACAGGCGCTTCCGCTGGCGACACGAGCGAGTCGCCGGAGCTCGCCGCCGACAAGCCGGGTTGCTCGTGTCGCGTCGCAGGCAGCAGCGCGTCCGACGGCTGGCTCGGATTGCTGGTAGCCGGCGCGCTGCTGAGCGGTCTCAGGCGCCGGCGTTAGCTTTGTGTTTGTTATTTGCCATGTCGCCCGGCAATGCTCGCGACCTGAAGCCAGCCGGCGCCGGGTTTGCCGGATTTTCTGAGGTCTTGGTCTCCGTGGCGGATCGTGACGCTTCGAAACACCCGAAGGGGTGCGATCTGGTCGTGCCAAGACTGCTGACCTCCACTTGCGGGGCGCTGCCCCAGCTCCCCGGGAGTTGTGAGGTACGCTGTAGAGCACTGAAGTTCTACAGCCCGAGCTCCCGCTCTTCGTAGGCGGCGCGGCGCGCTTCGGCTTCGGCGGCTTCGCGGCGCTCGCGCTCGATGCGCAGCAGGCGTTCGGCGATCTCTTCGAGTAAGCGTTTGGTGCTCGCCTTGTCGAGCGCTGAAATGCAAACCGCGTCCGGCTGACGGTCGAAGGCCTCGCGCTCGTCGGCCTGCAGCCGATCGCTCTTGTTGTAGACGGTGAGGCAGGCGGTTCCAGCTAGCGCGAGATCCGCGAGCACTTTGGCGGTCGTGTCGATGTGTTCTTGATGTTCGGGATCCGATGCGTCGACGACCTGGAGCAAGAGATCCGCCTCGGCGGCTTCCTCGAAGGTGGCGCGAAAGGCCGCGAACAGATCGCGCGGCATTTGGCGGATGAAGCCGACGGTGTCGGTCAAGATCACGTCGCGGCCGGTGGGCAACATGAGTTTCCGTGCGCGGGTATCGAGCGTCGCGAACAGCTTGTCTTCGGCGAGCACGCCGGCGTCGGTGAGTGTATTGAGCAGCGTGCTCTTGCCCGCGTTGGTATAGCCGACGATGGCGACGACCGGCACGTCGCTCTGCGCTCGACGTCGGCGGCGCTCGGCCCGCTGCTTCTCGAGATTTTCGAGCTCTTTCTCGAGGCGGTGAATGCGTTCGCGCGCGCGGCGGCGCCCGATTTCGAGCTTGGTTTCACCGGGGCCTCGTCCGCCGATGCCGCCGGTCAAGCGGCTGAGCGAGTCGTCCTTGGTGCCGAGACGGGGCAGCGTGTATTTGAGCTGAGCGAGCTCTACTTGCAGTTTGCCGTCGCGAGTCTCCGCGCGCTGCGCGAAAATATCCAGAATCAACTGAGAGCGATCGAGCACCTTGAGATCGGTTTGGCTCGAAATGCCGTGAGCCTGCGCCGCGTTCAGATCACAGTCGAAGATCAGCGTCTCGGCGTCGAGCTCGATGGCGCGCGTCAAGAGTTCGTCCAGCTTGCCCGCGCCGATTACGTACTTGGGGTCGGGCTTGTCGCGCAGCTGGATGACGGTATCGACGACCTCCACGCCCGCCGTGCGCGCCAGGCTGTCGAGCTCGCCCAGGCGCGCCTTCGCCCGCAGCATCGCGTGGTTTTTGCGCTTGTCGCCCACGTGCACCAGGATCGCGCGGCCGTCTTTGGCCGCCACGGCGCGGGTGCGCTCGTGCTTGGCGAACTCGGCCTCGAGTGAGCTGATGAGCTCGCCGAAGTTCGGTTCACTTTGACCGTAGGGGATTGGGCCCGCGACCTCGTACGGCTTACCGCGACCCTCGAAGGTGGGCACGTTGTAGGCCCAAGTCATGCGCTGCGGTTCGCCGCCCGGGCTGAGCAGTACGGCCGCCACTAAATCCAGGCGCAGCCGCGTGAGATCGACGAGGTCGTCTTGCGTGAGCGGCTCGTTGTAGAGGTGCGTGTGCACCAGCCGGAGCGCGCGAAAGCGGCCCTCCGCCGCCCGCAGGCGACCGATATCCGGCAGCATCAGGCCCGTGGCGTGCCCGACGATCACGTAGTCGACCTCACCCGAGCGGTGCACGAGCGCGCCGACCTGGCGCTTCGACTCGCGTGAGGCCTCGGCCAGAGAGCGAATGAGCTCCGGCGTCGCGATGCGATCACTCGGCACCCGCCGGCGGTAGATTCGCTCGAGTGCCTTGACCGCGCTGGGCGAAAGGCCACTCGTATTTCCGTACAGTTCGTGCATCAAACGCGCGCTAGGCAGCAGGGAGCATACCACGTCCGGGTAGCTCGTTTCCCTGTCCCGGGCGGGGCAAAACTTGGCATAGTCTGCGGCGATGGCAAGGCTCACGGAACTTCCTCTCGCAGCAGCCCAGACCTTGGGCGCGGCCTTCAGTGTTTCGCTCGCAAGTGTCGAGCCGCTCGACGCGGGCTCGGTCAACTCGAACTTCTTGTTGACGGCTCAAGACGGCGGTCGCTATTTCGCTCGCGTATACGAAGAACAAGACGCGGCCGGGGCGGCGCGCGAACACGCGCTGGCCAAAGGGCTCGCTCGCGAAGCCGTGCCGCTCGCGCGCGGGCTCGAGACGGCCGAGGGCAATACGATCGTGCTCCACGGCGGTAAGCCGTTCGCCATGTTTCCGTGGCTCGACGGCGAGATCCTGTGTCAGGCGCGCGTCACGCCCCCGGCCTGCATGCGGCTCGGCGCGGCGCTTGCGCGCGTGCACCTGACGTCGTCCAAAGTCGAGCCGCTCGGTGTCGGGCGCTTCGAGCTCCCCAACCTGAGAGCGCGCCTCGAAACCGTCGAGGCTGCCGGTCGCCCGGATCTCATGCCCGCAGTCGCGCAGATTCGCGAGCGGCTCGCGTTTTACGAAGCGCGCCGCGATACGTCGCTCGAGCAGGGGATCTGCCACGGCGATCTGTTTCGCGACAACGTGCTCTGGCAAAATGGCGAGATCCTCGCGCTGCTCGACTTCGAGTCGGCCTGTTCACAGAATTTCGCGTACGATTTGATGGTGACGGCGCTCGCCTGGTGCTACGGCGCACAATTCGAACTCGGCTTGCTGCGCGCGCTGTTCGGCGGCTATCGCGCGTTTCGTCCGCTGAGCCCCGCCGAGGTCAGCGCGTTGCCGGTGGAAGGAGCGATCGCCTGCCTGCGCTTTGCCACCACACGGCTCACTGATTTTTCGCTGCGCGCCGCGCCCGGCGCCGAACCCAGCCGCGACTATCGGCGTTTTCTCGAGCGATTGTCGGCGCTCGAGAGCGGCGTGCTCGCCCCCTGCTTCGCCGAGCTAGGCTAAATTTTTCGAGATCGAGAATGGAGTAGACGATGAGCGTAGCGCGAGGCGGCAGACTTCCGGCGGCGGTCGACGCGGCCATGGAGCGCCTGAACACCAGCGTCGACGTCGATTGCGAGCTCTGGCGCGAGGACATCGCGGGCTCGATCGCTCACGCCGAAGGGCTCGCGCGCGCGGGCGTGCTCACGAACGACGAGGCGCGCGCGATCGTAGCGGGACTCCAGCAGGTGGCCGCCGAGATCCAAAGCGGCACGCTCGTCTGGGATCGCGCCAAAGAAGACGTGCACATGAACATCGAGGCGCGCTTGCGCGAGGTCGCCGGACCCGTCGGCGGCAAGCTGCACACGGGGCGCTCGCGCAACGATCAGATCGCGACGGATCTCCGGCTCTGGTCGCGCCGGCGCGGCCTCGAGTTGATCGAGGCGCTCGACGAGCTGGCTAGTGTGATTCTCGATCGCGCGACGAGCGAGCTCGAGCTCGTGATGCCGGCCTACACGCACCTGCAGCGCGCGCAACCGAGCCGACTCTCGCATCACCTGCTCGCCTGGCAAGAGCTGCTTTGGCGGGATCGCGGGCGCTTGACCGACGCGGTCGCGCGCTTGAACGAGTCGCCGCTCGGAGCCGGCGCGGTGGCAGGCTCGGGTTTTCCGTTGGATCGCGAAGGCGTGGCGCATGCGCTCGGTTTCGACGCGCCCATGCGCAACTCGATCGACGCCACGGGCAGCCGTGATTTCCTGATGGAGCTCGCTGCCGCGCTCGCGATCTTGGGCGTGCACTTGTCGCGCGTGGGTGAGGAGATAGTGCTCTGGTCGTCCTCGGAGTTCGGGTTCATGACGTTGAGCGACGGCTTTTCGACCAGCTCGTCGATGATGCCGCAAAAAAAGAACCCGGACGTGGCGGAGCTCGTGCGTGGCAAATGCGCGCGCTTGATCGGCTGCGTGACCACGCTGCTCGTGCTCGAAAAGAGCTTGGCCTTCGGCTACGGCCGCGACCTGCAGGAGGACAAGCGTCCGATCTTCGACGCGTTCGAGTGCGCCGAGCTCAGTGTGCGCGCTCTCTCGGGCGCGCTCGGGTCCGCGACCTTCCACGCGGCGCGCATGAAGCAGGCGCTCGACTCCGGTCACCTGTGCGCGACGGATCTGGCAGACTTCTTGGTCCAGCGCGGCCTGCCGTTCCGCGACGCGCATCACGTCGTCGGCGGGCTCGTGCGTGAGGCGGAGTCGCGCGGCGTCGAGCTCGGCAAATTGCCGCCCGCGGTGCTCGCGGCAGCTCACGCTTCGTTGCAGGGGCCGGAGCTGGCTTCCGCGCTCGATCCGGCGGCCGCCATCGAGCGGCGTTCGCTGCTCGGCGGGCCGGCAAAGGCGACGGTCTCGGCGGCGACCGCGGAGGCGCGCGGCCGCTGGGGCGCGCGCGGCTAGGCACGCGGCCACAAAAATAATACGGCAGGCGTTTTTTCGATCGGCGCGCGCGGGAACCCAACGGCCTCTCAGGGTGTCGGTTTGAATACCCGAGGTAATATCGATGACGATTCGTGCGCGGATGCGGTTCGTGTGCACAAGCTTGCTGGTCCTGCTCGGGGCGGTGCGCAACGCGCAAGCCGCCGACACGCAGAAGCTCCTGCCTATCAAGCGGATTCGCTTGTATGAGGTGGGCGTCGGTTATTTCGAGCGCACGGGGCTCTTGCGGGACGGCAGCGACTTGTCGCTCAGTGTGCCGGCTGGGCACCTGGACGACACGTTGAAGAGCTTGGTCGTGCTGGGCGGTGACGCGAAAACGCGCATTTCCGCCGTGGAATTTCACTCGCGGGAGAGCCAAAGCCTCGCGCAGGCGGACGCCGGGCTCGAGGACGCGGACACGAGCTCGATCGATTTCGCGACGGCGCTGGCCGGTTTCAAGGGGGCGCAGGTCGAGGTCAAAGCCGGGCCGCGCACGTTGCGCGGGCGGCTCACCGACGTGATCACGCTCGATCGGCAAAACGCCGAGCGCTGCGTGCTGCCTACCGGCACCCAAGCTGCGCCGGAAAATTGCGTCGAAGAGAAAGAAGCGAGCATCGTCGTGCTGAGCGACAGCGGCGAACTCGCGCGCGCCGCGCTGGCGAACGTCTCCAGCGTGCGGGCGCTGGAACCGGCAGTGGCGGCGCGCATGACGCGCGCGCTGGCCGGCGTCACCCAGCGAGCGAGCAGCGAGCGACCCACGCTGCGCCTGCACGGCACGGGCTCTGCTCCGATCACGCTCGGCTACATCGCAGAAGCACCGATCTGGCGGGTGAGTTATCGCGTGGTGCTCGGGGAAGGCGGCGAAGCTGCGCGGATTCAGGGCTGGGCGCTCGTGCACAACGACAGCGACGAAGCCTGGCAACAGGTCAAGCTCGAGTTGGTCAACGGCAAGCCGACCTCATTTTTGTTTCCGCTCGCCGCGCCACGCTACGCGGAGCGCGAGCTCGTGACTCCAGACGAGCCGCTGTCTACGGTGCCGCAGCTGCTCGCTCAGAATCCGGACGACATGTGGCAGGGTAGTAGCGGCGCTTCGTCGCACGTGACTCGAGCGCCCTCGGTTCGCATGGGCTACTCTTCGGTTTCAGGGTACGGGGAAGGTGGCGGCGGCCGCGGCGAGGTCGGTAGCGTGTCGAGCGATCTGGTCAGCGTCGGCAATCTAGCGGAGCTGTCGGGGGCGGCCGGTGTCGAGGGCGCAACGCAATTCCGCTACACGCCCACCGCGGCGATCGACGTCGCGGCGCACAGTTCGGCGCTGGTGCCGATTCTCAACGAGCCGCTCGCGCTCGAGCCGATCACCTGGTTTGGCGGGCCCGAGCAAGCTGCTGAAACCGCGGTGCGCCTGCACAATACTTCCAGTCAGACGCTGCCGGCGGGCGTCGCGTCGATCTTCGCGGAGGCTGGTTTTTCTGGGGAAACGATGCTTCCGCGGGCGAAGCCGGGCGAGCTGCACGTGCTGCGCTTTGGGATCGATCTCGACGTGGAGCTCAGCGAGACGCATCGCGACGACAAATCGTTGCCGCAAGCCTACGCCTACTCTGAGGACGTGCTGCGCGAGCATTTGCTGAAGAGTTCGCACGTCAGCTACGAAATTCACAACA
>DASYCR010000830.1:0-5706 GCA_036500095.1 Polyangiaceae bacterium | reverse complement strand
CATGCGTCACGGTCCGCCGTTCACGGATCGTCTGCTCTTCCACGATATGTACAAGCGCGCGTTCGAACACGTGCACGACACGAACACGGGCGACGACGTGACGTTTCGATACTACGTGTGGCAGCTCGGCTACGGACTGTTTCCATGGACCGGCATCGCCGCGCTGGGCATGCTCGGCTGGCTCAAGTTCCGTGACGAAGCCGAGGACGCCGAGTCCGAGCAGATGGCGCTGTTCGCGCTCTGGTTCGTGGTGGCGTTCGCGATGTTCACTATCTCGCTCACCAAGTTTCACCACTACGTGCTGCCGGCCGTGCCACCGATCGCCGCGATGACGGGCGTGCTGCTCGACCGCGCGTTCGGCGCGGGCGAGCCCACGCGGGCTCGGCGATCACTCGTTCCCTATCTGCTCTTGTTGACGGTGAGCGCGGGCTTGCTCGCCTACGGCAGCATGCGGCTCTTTCCAGGCTCGCTCACTGGGCGCCTGGTCGCGGCCAATCCGCCGCCGGGATCGCTCGTGCAAGCCGTGCTCGCGCTCGCGAGCGGATTGGCTTTGTCGGCGCTGGCGTACCGGCGCTTTGCGGCTCGCACGGGGCCGCCGCAGTCCGCCAACGCGGAAGGCGCCCTACTCGGCGTCGGCCTGCTCGCGGCTGTTGCACCGGTGCTGCTGTGCGGGCGCGACCTGTCGACGACCTTCAGCGGAGACATCGACGCCTCGGCGCGGCTCGTTCACCTCTTCAGTTACAACTATCGTCGCCCGTGGCCGACCGAATCGCTGAATTTCGACGGCATCATGTTGGGCTTTACGCTCGCCTCCGCGTTCGTCACCGCGGCCTGCGTGCTCCCGAGTCTCCGCCGGCACGCGCTGATCTGGTTCTGCGCGCTCGCGCTGGTTTGGAGCGCTTGGGGCCTCGACGTCTATTTGTTCAAGGCCGCGCCGCACTGGGGTCAGCGCGAGACGCTGCTGGCCTACTACGCAGCGCGCAAAGGCCCGGATGAGCCGTTCGTCGCTTATCAGATGAACTGGAAGGGCGAGAACTTCTACACGGGCAACCACGTGCCGGCGTTCGTGTCATCCGGCGCGAAATTCAAGACCTGGGTCGCCGAGCAAAAAGCCAAGGGCGTGCGGGTGATGTTTTTCACTACCGAGCACGGTCGCGTCTCGACCCTCAAAAGTGAGCTCGGCAACGTGCGCGAGTTCAAGACGCTGATCAGCAAAGAGCAGAACAACAAGTTCACGCTAGCTCGGGTGGAATTGTAGGTTTACTCGAGGATCTTGGGGCGGCTCCAGCATTGCCAGCCGTCGTTCGCGGTCGCATGATGGGCAGATGGGCACCACCAGCCTCTCCTATCGAGCTCCGTTTACGCCGGGCGGCGTCGCGCCCGTAGACGCGGAAGTCTGTCGCAAGCTCCTGACCATCGCGCTCTCGCGCGGCGGCGAGTACGCGGACCTGTTCTTCGAGTATCGGGCCGGGGGCGGACTCAGCTTCGAGGAGGGCATTACCCGCAGCGCGTCGCGCGGAGTGAGCATGGGCCTCGGCGTGCGTGTGCAAAAGGGCGACGCCACCGGCTACGCTCACGTGGAAGACCTGAGCTGGGAGGCCATGAAGCGCGCTGCTGAAACCGCCGCGCGCATCGCTCAAGGTGGCCAAACGATAGCGCCGGTGGCGGTGGAGCCGATCTCACTGCCGAGCCGCTACGAGCTCGACCGTCCTTCGATCGATGTTTCGGGCCTCGACAAGCGCGCGCTGCTCGAGCGTGCGAGCCGCGCTGCGCTCGCGCACGACTCACGGATAGTGAAGGCGGAGGCGTCATTCGCCGAGGAGATCCGAGAAATCCTGATCGCCACGAGCGACGGCCGGCTCGTTCACGACGTCCAACCGCTGATGCGCTTCGGTATCCGCGCGATCGCCGAGCAGGGCGACCGCCGTGAATCGGGCCGTAGCGGCGGTGGTGGTCGTATGACGCTCGGTTACTTCGACGCGCATTCGCCGGAGTGGCACGCGGCACAGGCGGCCGCGCAAGCGCTCGTGCTGCTCGACGCGCGTCCGGCGCCGGCGGGTCAAATGGAAGTGATCCTCGCGCCGGGTGACAGCGGTATCTTGCTGCATGAAGCTGTCGGTCACGGGCTCGAGGCGGATTTCAACCGCAAGGGCACCAGCAACTACTCCGGGCAGGTCGGTAAATCGGTGGCGAGCGAGCTGTGCACCGTCGTCGACGATCCGACATTTTTGCAAAATCGCGGCTCGATCAACGTGGACGATGAAGGAATCGAGCCAAAACGGAGCACGCTGATCGAAAACGGCGTGCTCCGTGGCTACATGCAGGACCGCCTGTCGGCCAAACATTTCGGCGTAGGTTTCACGGGCAACGGGCGCCGCGAGAGCTTCGCCTGCGCCCCCATGCCGCGCATGACCAACACCGTGCTCCTGGCTGGGCCGCACGATCCCGAGGAGATCGTAAGTACGGTAAAACGCGGGATATTTGCGAAATCCTTCGGCGGCGGCCAGGTCGATATTTCGAACGGGGACTTCGTCTTTTCGCTCACCGAGAGCTACCTGATCGAAGACGGAAAACTAACGGCACCGCTCAAAGGCGTGAACTTGATTGGTAACGGTCCCGAAACACTGCGCGATGTATCCATGCTCGGCAATGACGTGGCCATCTCGGACGGCATCTGGACGTGCGGCAAAGACGGTCAGAGCGTTCCCGTCGGAGTGGGCTGCCCAACCATCAAGATTGCGCGGATAACCATTGGCGGCACCGAAATCTCCTGAGTTTGTTCCTAACCGGGCCCGAAGCTTCGTAGCGGTCGTCGGGCACGGGCCCATGCTGGAGCGAGAAGAAGGCGCTTCGTCCACTCTGAGGCAGCTGGGCGCGACCGTGCGCACGCTGGATCTGTGGGACGACCCAGTCGAATTGATCGGGGACGACGACGACGAGCTCGAAATTCGACCTCGCGCCTTGGTCTTCGAGGCGCTCGACCGGCCTGACCTCGCGGTGGCGGCGCTGCGCGCCGTGCGTAAGGAGCCGTATTTCGACAACGTGGGAGCGCTGATCGCCGTGACCGTCGGCCAGATCGCGCGCATCGATCCCTCGAGCGGCTTCGACGATTTTTGCCTGCACCCCTACGTTCCCGAGGAGCTGTACGGGCGCATTCGCGCGCTCGAGTGGCGTCGCAGTGAATTCGCCACGGAGGAGCGTCACAAGGTGGCGGGCATCGTCGTGGACAAGGCCGGCCACGAGGTGTTCGTGGACGGTCGCCCTGTCGCGCTCACGGCAAAGGAGTTCGCGCTATTGGCGTACTTGTGCGAGCGGCGCGGCAAGGTGCTCTCACGGGAACACTTGCTCGCTCGCGTCTGGGGCAACCGTTACGAAGGCGGCCCGCGCACGGTCGATATTCACGTCCGCCGTCTGCGCGCCAAATTGGGTGACGCGTTGCCGCTCGAAACCCTCCGTGGCTCCGGCTACAAGCTGCGCGCTCCCGAGATGGACGACAGCAGTAAGAGTCGCGCCGCGGAGCGGGAGCGGGCTGAAGAAGAAGCGGGCTAACGGCGTACTCAGCGCAACAGCTGCGAGATTTGACCGAGGATTTGCTCTTCTTCTTCGGCGATGTGCAAATCGCTCAGCAGGAGCCCCTTGACGGCGCGCAGCACGTCGACGCGGTGCTCCTTGAGAAAGCCGAGGTTGGGCGGAGGCAGCGGCGCCTTGCCGGCGAGGCATCTGCCGAGCAGCTCGATCTCTTCGGGTGCTAGCGAGCTACGCTTGGCATAGGTGAGCAGAGCTTCGGCTTCCGCGGCTTGCACGGCGTCGTCTGCCCAGGCGACCTGCAGGAGCAGCTTGACGAGTTCGAACTCGAGCTTCGGATCCTGCGCGGCACTCGGCGGCAAGCTCGACATGGCATGAGGTTATGCCAGCCATCGGGCGAGCTCAAGCCGCGCCCGAAGAGCGCCTGCGCTGGCGTTCGCCGCTCCCGTGGGTTAGTCGATGCGCTTCATGTCGCGCCTGCTCGTCATTTCAGTGGGCTGTCCGTGCGGGATTGGTCCCGAGGTCAGCGTGCGAGCCGCCGCGGACGAACCGCTCCGGACGGTGCTGGTCGGGGATCTAGCCACGCTGCAGGAGGCGGCCGAGCGGGTCGCCGTTGCCCGTTCGCGCCTGGTGCCGTTCGACGGCGCCGCCAAGGACGCGCGCCTCCTCTACGTGCAACAAGCAGGGCCCGCGCTGAAAAAGAGCGATCGCAAGCCCGGCAAACCAGGCAAGCTCGCGGGCGTTGCGCAGCTTGCCTACATCAACGAGGCGTATCGTTTGACGAAGGCTGGGCGGCATCGAGCGCTCGTCACTGGGCCGGTGAGTAAGGCGGTGATCGCCGCCAGCGGCGCGCGCGGTGCCCGTCGCTTCCTGGGTCATACGGAATGGTTACGCGATCTGGATGGAGCCAAGGCGAGCGTCATGTGCTTCGCCTCGCCGAGGCTCACGACGAGCCTCGTTACGACGCACGTGAGGATCGCAGACGTGCCGCGCGCACTCGACCGACACGGTGTGGCCGAAGCGACGCTGCGCTTGGCGGAGCTGCTCATGGCGCTCGGCAAGCGCTCGCCGCGACTCGCGGTGGCGTCGCTGAATCCACACGCCGGTGAAGGTGAGCTCTTGGGCGATGAAGAACGCCGCGCCATCATTCCCGGTTTGCGTGACGCGCAGCGGCGGCTAGGCCGAAGCGCCCGTATCGCGGGCCCCATCGGGGCTGAGACTGCCTACCGCAAGGCCCTCGCCGGTGAGTACGACGGCGTGGTCGCCATGTACCACGATCAAGCGACGATCCCGATGAAGCTCGTCGGTTTTGGTGACGCGGTCAACGTCACCATGGGCCTGTCGATCGCGCGCACGAGCGTCGACCACGGGACCGCCTACGACATCGCCTGGACTGGGCGCGCGGATCCGGCTGGGATGCGCGCTGCGCTCGAGCTCGGCGGACGGCTCGCGGACGGTTGACGTGGCGTCGGACGGGGAGCTCGCACGCCGTCTGCACAAGCAAGCGCGGAGAGCCATCGTGGCAGCGCTCGCAGCGCTGGCAGCGCACGAGCAAAAGACGGGACGCGCCGCCTTTCCGGAACTCAGCGACGAGCAAGTGACGCACGCGTTACACGTGGGAGTGCTCCGTCACGTCGTGTTCGTGTTGGCGCGCCTGCGCGGTCTCGCCGACGGCGCGCAGATTTTCCAAACCGCACGCCTGTTTGCCCCGCTCGGGGCGTTCGAAATCTCTCCGCTGAACGGCGGTCGAGCGGGTCTCTCGCTACCGAGAGAGCTCGCGTCCGCCGCCGCGAGTTGGACCGCCGCGCTTGACGAAGAGTTCGCGGCAAGCGCCTCGGATCTGTCCGGGTGGCCTCTGGAGCTGATCGGCAATTTGTACGAGCTTTTGTTGGGCGAGCGTGTCGGTCGTGCGAGCGAGCATGCCCCGCGAGAACTGTCGTCTGGGCGTCAACGCAAGCACAGCGGCACGTTTTTCACGCCGCGCGCGCTGACCAGCGCGGTCGTCGCGAGCGCGCTAGGGGCTCTTCGAGAGGACTCGGCGGCGGGCGCGACCGCAGCCGCGCCGTACGTGTGCGACCCAGCGGTCGGTGGCGGCGCTTTCCTGCTCGAACTCGCGCGCGCCCTCGAAGACCGCTCGGCTGGGCCGAGCACTCCCGAACGGCGCTTTGCAATCCTGCGCAC
>DASYCR010000829.1:0-2823 GCA_036500095.1 Polyangiaceae bacterium | reverse complement strand
CGCCTACCACCAAGGCACCGCCTGGATGTTCTTGTTCGGCTTTTACGCGCGCGCGACCCTCGCGCTCTCGCCCGACGAACCCGAGATCCGCGCCGAGCTCCGCCAGCTGCTCGAAGCCGCGCTCGACGGCTGCAGCCTGCTCGGCCAACTGCCGCAGCTAGCCGACGGCGACGCCCCGCACCGTCCGCGCGGGAGTCCGGCGCAGGCGTCGAGCGTGGCGGAGGTGTTGCGGGCGCTCGTGGAGCTCGAGCAGTAAAGCTACCGTGCTGAGTTGGCGGCGCTCGGTTTGAAGCCCGAAGGGTAAGCTCGATTTCGCCCGCGTAGCGCGTCCGCGCGCCGCACGAGCTCGCTGTGCAGCGCGAACAGCGGCTGCGCGAGCTTCTCGCCCTCGAGCAGCGCAAGTGCGCTGGCGACGGCTTCGAGCGTGGACATGCCGGCGGCGTGCGGCGGAGCGCGCAGGCGCGCCGGGGGTTCGCGGGCCGCTGGGAGCGAAAGCACGGGCAGGGCGCGCAGGGCGTCGATACGCTTGTACATGCGGGACGCTTGCCGAAAGCTCGCGTCGAGGACGATCAAGCGGCGCGGCATGACGCTGAGCGCGGGCGTGCCCGTGTGAAACAGCACAGCGCTTCCCGCGAGCTCGATTTCGCTCTCGTTGAACGGCTCGCCGCCGCCGTACTCGAGCACGCGCGCGTTCGGAAGCGCGAACGCCGCAAATCGCCCCGAGTTACTGGTGAGCCAGCGTTCCGCCACGTGACGAATCAGCACGATTTCCGTGCGCGCCATCACGGTTGGCAGCGCCGCGCATACGCAAATGCTCTGATTTAGCAGGCAGCGCGTACAGTGGCCGCTCAGATCCCGCGGTGTCGTCGAGCGCATTCTAGCCAGCTCCTAGCATGGTCCGCGCTTTTCGACGTCCGGTTCGGCCCCCTTGCGCAATGCACGCGACTGCCCGACAAATCCAAAACCATGACACACGCGATTCGTTTCTCCGAGTTCGGCGGACCGGACGTACTGACGCTTTCCGACGTCACGCTGCCGACGCCGCAAGCACAAGAGGTGCTCGTCCGGCACACGGCGATCGGCGTCAACTACGTCGACACGTACCACCGCACGGGGCTCTACAAGGTGCCGCTGCCTTCGGGCATCGGCGTCGAGGCCGCGGGCGTCGTCGAGCGCGTAGGGTCCGAGGTGCACGCATTCAAGCCGGGCGACCGCGTGGCGTACGCGACGGGGGCGCCGGGCTCCTACGCCGAAGCGCGCCTGATCGGCGCCGAGCACTTGCTGCGCTTGCCGGCGGAGATCAGCGATGAAACGGCGGCCGCCGCGCTGCTCAAGGGCATGACGGCGGAGTATTTGATCCGGCGCACCTTTCGCGTCGAGGCCGGCCAAACCGTGCTGTTTCACGCGGCGGCGGGCGGCGTCGGGTTGATCGCGTGTCAGTGGCTCGCCCAGCTCGGCGTGCGCGTGATCGGCACCGTGGGCTCGGAGCAGAAGGCGGAGCTCGCGCGGCGCCACGGCTGCGCGGAGACCATCGTGTACACGCGGGAAAACTTCGCGGAGCGCGTGCGCGCGTTGACGGAGGGCAGAGGCGTACCCGTCGTGTACGACTCGGTCGGCAAATCGACGTTCACAGGCTCCCTCGATTGCCTGGCGCCGCGCGGGCTGCTCGTCAGTTTCGGTAACGCCTCGGGCAAGCCGGATCCCGTCGATCTCGCGCTACTCGGCCAAAAAGGCTCGCTGTACGTCACGCGCCCTTCGCTGGCTGCCTACGCAGGCACGCCGGAAGAGCGTGCGCAGAGCTCCAGCGCATTGTTCGAAGCCATCGGCAAGGGCTGGATCAAAGTCGAGATCGCTCAGCGCTTCCCACTCGCCGACGCGGCGAGCGCGCATCGCGCCGTCGAGAGTCGAGGCACGGTGGGCTCGACACTGCTCGTGCCGTAGTTCCGAGGGTGGATTGCCGCTCCGGGTCGAGTGATGTATATATACATCGCTATGAACCGAACCCAGATTTACCTGAGCGAGGAGGAGACGTCGGCGCTCGATCGCCTGGCGAAAAAAACAGGTCGGTCCCGGTCGCAGCTCATTCGGGAGGCAATCGCTGGTCAGTATCTAGCTCGTATAGATGCGGGGGGGGTGGTTAGCGTGTTGCGGGCAACGGCAGGTTCATGGCGAGGGCGACGCCAGAGCGGCGCTGCCATCGTGGAGCGTCTGCGTCGGGGGCGCCTTGCGAAGATTCATCGCAAGCTGGCGTAGTTCAGGGTGCGCTGGTTCATCGATACGTCGGTTCTGATCGATCATCTGCGGGGTGACGCGCGAGCCGTCGGAGTACTGACCGGCGCGGCTGCGGCGGGCTACGAGCTCTGGAGCGTCACGGTCGTTCGCACCGAGATCCTGGCCGGCCTTCGACGTGGTGAGGAAGCGAGCACTCGTAAACTGCTCGATCACCTACGCTGGGTCGACGTCACGGTCGAGTTAGCCGATCGCGCGGGCGAGCTCGCGCGCAAGTACCTGCGCTCGCATCCTGGTATCGACACGGTGGACTACCTGATCGCGGCGGCAGCTGAAAGTGTCGCAGCGGAGCTCAAGACGCAGAACGTGAAGCACTTTCCGATGATCGCCGGCCTCAAACCCGCGTACTGACGCCAAAGGGCGTTATGATGTGGAAACGAAGGAGCGGGAAGGGTCGTGTGCGTCATGCCCACCCCCCGCGTAGGCGGCATGCCGGCGCCCCACCGTCTTCTCGCCGTATCGCGCGGGGCTGGCAAGCCGCGTGCGCGCTCTCGCGTGACACACACGACCCCGCCCGCTCCGTTTCGCGGCCCC
>DASYCR010000828.1:0-4932 GCA_036500095.1 Polyangiaceae bacterium | reverse complement strand
AACGGGCAGCGCTTGCAGGAGGAACTCGACACCGTCCGCGAGCTCGTACACCGGACGTTTCTCGGCTTGACCGGCGCAGAGCCGCCGCGCGCCCGCGCGCGTCGGCTGCCGAGCGACGTCGACGGCGACCTGATCGATCTCGGACGCGCCGCCGAGGAACACCTGGGGACTAGCGAAATCGGTGATTCGATCACGGCCCTCGGCCGCCGCCCGGACGACCTATTCGGCGTGCGCACGCGTGAGCGCTTCCCCGAGCTCGCCGAACAGGTGCTGACGGCGCTCGGCGACTGCCCTGACGCGGAGCAAGCGGCCCGCTATTTGCGCAGCTTCTTCGCGCGCTTCGTCGACCCCACGGTGTACGTGCAGGCGCTCGCCTCCGATCCGCGCGCGCTCCGGCGCTTGGTCACCGCTTTTGGGGCGAGCGCGTTCGTGGCGGACACCGTGGTCAGCCGCCCAGAGCTCGCCGATATCATCCTGTTCGGCGATGGCGCGGTCAGCGATCCCAGGGCGGCGATCGCGGCCGAGATAGAGAACGCCGGGCAATCACTAGCGCTAGACGCAGAGCCGGATGAGCGCACGCAAAATTTCGTAAGCGCGCTGCGCGCCGCCCGCAGTCGCGTCGTGCTGGAGGTCGCGGTCGCGGATTTGGCGGAGTCGATCAGCCCGCGCGACGCCACGCGCGTGCTGTCCGAGCTCGCCGAGGAGCAGGTTCGGCAGGCGATGGACTTCGAGCTCGGCGCTCAAGGCGGACTCGCCGTGCTGGCGCTCGGCGCGCTCGGCGGCAAGGACCTCGGCTACGGCTCGGATCTGGACGTCATTTTCATCTTCGATCCCGCTGCGGCGCCGCTTGGCGCGGAGGCAACGCCGCATTTCATACGTCACGCGCAGCGGGTAATTCGGCTGATTTCCGAGCCGCAGCCGGCAGGCGCCGGCTACGCGCTCGACGCGCGGCTTCGCCCGTCGGGCGTGCACGGCTTGCTCGTGACCTCACTGAGTTCGTTCGCGCGCTACCACGGCGTTCAAGAAGACCGTGAGCTCGCGACAAGTCCGATCGTGCTCTCGTCCGGCGCCGCTTGGGAACGCCAGTCCCTGCTGCGCGCTCGACCGATCGCGGGCGATCCCGAGCTCCTCGCGCAGGCGCAGCGGATCGCCGAGCGCGCCGCGTACCAGGGCGGCGAACCGCCCGCGCTCGAGCTCCACCGCGTGCGCTCGCGCATGGAGCGCGAACTCGGGCGCGAAGGCGAAGGACGCTTCGATCTCAAACACGGGCGCGGCGGCCTGTGTGACGTCGAATTCGCGGTGCAATGGCTGCAAATGCGGCACGGCGCGGATCTGCGGATACGTACGCCGGATACCAGTCTCGCGCTCGAGCTCCTCCACACGCTCGGCTACTTGGACCAGGGCGCGTTCGAGGCATTCAGCGAGGGCTACGATTTCTTGCGTCGGCTCAAGCAGCGCGTGCACGTGCGAACCGGCACCAGCACGAGCACGCTGCGCGCGAACAGCTCCGATCTCGCTCCACTCGCTCGCCGTATGGGCTTTCAACCCAACGCGGGCAACGACGTGCGCGCAGAGCTCCTTGCGCGCTACACCAACGTGGTCTCCGACATCCGCGCGGAATACCTGCGGGTGCTCGGCATTCAGGAGTGAGCGGGCCGCACTACTCCTTGAAGATCTGATCGTGCCAAAGTCTGAAGCAGTAGTGCTATTCGGCGCTGCCAGCGGGCTTCGGCGGAGCGACTTCTTTCTCTTGCTCTGGGGGGCGCTCGGTGTTCCGCGCGCTGTCGTCCTTTTCGGGCGGGCTTTCGCCGCTGCTTTTGTCGTCGAGTGCGTCGGGCGGCGGCGGCTTGCTCGCGTCGCGCTTGGCCAAGATCACGGACACGCGCAGCTTGTTGCCATCGAGCTTGACCTTGCGCGAATAGTAGCCGTCCCGCACGATCTTGACGGAGATCGTTTGCCCGTCCGGAACCTTCACGCTGACCGGCATGGGGCCGAGATCTTTACCTTCGGCCACCGCGTGCGCGTCGAGTGGAAATAGGACGAGCGCGACGTCCTTGCCGGGCGTAGGCGCGTCTGGCTCGCGCTCTTTGAACGCCGGTAACGGCGCGGCTTCCTTGACCGCCGCGCTGGCCGCGGCCTTTTTCGGCGCCGTCTCTGCCGCCAGATGCGACGCGCCGTAGCCGATGCCCGCGAGCAAGCCGACCCCGAGCAAGGCGACCGCGGCGCGCTTGGCTCGACTCGGTCGAAGAGCGCGAGCACTCGCCTCGGCTTCCTCATTGTCCGAAGTGATCACCGGCAGCTCAACGCCGGCGCTCACTTTGTCGATCTCTTTGACGAGCTCGGCCATGCTCTTGAAGCGATCAGCGGGCTCTTTGGCGAGACAGCGCATGACCATGGCGTCGAAGCGTCGCGGCAGGCCACGCGCGCGCTTGGACAGTGGCGGCGGCGTTTCCGTCGCGTGCTGGGTGAGCACGGAGATCGGGTTGTCCCCGTCGAATGGCACACGCCCCGCGGCCATCTCGTACATGATCACGCCGAGCGCGTAGAGATCCGTGCGCGCATCGGTGGGTTTGCCGAGCGCTTGCTCGGGCGCCATGTAGTGCGGAGTGCCGAAGACCGCGCCGGCGTGAGTGAGCTTGTTTTGACCGCCGCCGAACTTGGCGATGCCGAAATCCAAGATTTTCACGAAGTCCGCCGCGCCGTTCTTGTCGACCAAGAAGATATTGTCGGGTTTGAGGTCGCGATGGACGATACCCGCGTCGTGAGCGGCGCCGAGCGCGACCGCGACCTGACGGCCGATACGCAACAGCCGCTCGAGGGGCAAGGCCTTGTGCTTGCGCAGAGCCTCCGTCACCGTTTGCCCTTCCAGAAACTCCATCGCTAGATACGCGCAGCCGTTCGGCAGCATGCCGTAGTCGAGCGTGTCGACGATGTGCGCGTTGCCGATGGCCGTGGCAGCCGTAGCCTCTGCGGCAAAACGCCGGCCGACCTCTTGATCTTGCAGCAGATGCTGGCGGAGCACCTTCAGCGCCACGCGCTTGCCGACCGTCAGGTGGCGCGCGACGTACACGATGCCCATCGAACCGACGCCGACAACCTTCTCCACCTGATAACGGCCGTCGACGAGCTGCCCGACCAGTTCGTTGATCTCGCCCACGGTCGGCGGCGGCAAGCTGTCGCCCTGATCGACCAGCTCGAGCCGGCGCAATCCAGGTTTCGATTTGAGCTCCGACTCGACGTTCGGCAGCGTGCTCTTGTTCGCGTTCGTCTGCGCGTCCGCGTTCGGCGGCGCATTTTTGGGCGACGAGCTAGTCCGCACGGGCCCGGAGCCGGGCGGCGGCACCGATTCTGCTTTGACGATGTCGTCGTCCGTCAGCATCGGGGGCAACCGCGGGCGCATCGACACGACCTCAGGCAGGCCCGGCGCGTCCCACATCGACGGATCGTCCAGATCGCCCATGTCCGGCGGCTCGCTGGGCGGCGACTTCAAGCGCGTTTCGGTCTGGCGCGTCGCCGGCTGCGGCAGATCCGGCGTTTTGCGGCTCTCGTCTCGCTCGCTCATGATCGGGACAGCAAGGCGGCGGCTTCGAGCGCCCCGTATGTGAAGATGATGTCTGCGCCCGCTCGGCGCAGGCAGGTGAGGCTCTCGAGGAGCGCGCGGTCGAAATCCATGAAGCCTTGCGCGGCCGCAGCCTTCAGCATCGAGTACTCGCCGCTCACGTGGTAGGTCGCGACGGGCAAGCTCGTGTGTTCGCGCACGAAACGAATCACGTCGGCGTACGGCAAACCCGGCTTGACCATCAGCCAATCCGCGCCCTCCGCCTCGTCCAGGCGGATCTCGCGCAATGCCTCGCGCAGATTGGCGGGGTCCATCTGGTACGTTTTTTTGTCGCCCGCGCGCGGCTGAGAATCGAGCGCCTCGCGAAATGGGCCGTAAAACGCAGAGGCGTATTTGACGGCGTACGAGCAAATGCAGACGCCCGTGTGGCCCGCTTCGTCGAGCGCGCGGCGGATCACGCCGACACGCCCGTCCATCATGTCGCTCGGCGCTACGACGTCCGCGCCGGCCTGCGCCTGCGCTACGGCCATACGCGCCAGGATCGGCAGGGTGGTTTCATTGTCGATGCGACCGTCGATCAACACGCCGTCATGCCCGTCCGACGAGTAAGGGTCGAGCGCGACGTCCGTGATCACCAAGAGCTCGGGAATCGCCGCCTTGAGCGCGCGCACCGCGCGCTGCATCAAGCCGGATGCGTTCGCGCTCTCGCTGCCGCGCGGGTCCTTGAGCGCGTCCGCGATGACAGGAAACAGCGCGACACCCGGCACGCCGAGGGCATGTGCCTTTTTGGCGGTCTCGACCAACAGATCGAGCGATAGCCGGGACTGCCCCGGCATCGATCGTATCGGGCTCTGCGCGCGTTCGCCCTCCTGCACGAACATGGGATAAACGAGGTGCTCAGGGCCGAGCGCGGTCTCGCGAACGAGCCCACGCATGGCGGAGCTCACTCGGTTCCTGCGCGGGCGCGACAACACCGGCTGAGCCTACCACTTTGCCCGCGCCACGGCGGCCTTGGTTCCAGCTCGACTACTCGCGTGGGCAACCAAATGTGCGCGGACCGCCGACACCGGAGCCGCTTCGCAAGTCCTTCCAAAACGGCCAACTCTCACACTAGCGTGTCGGCCGTGAACTGCGAGCAATGTGGAGCGGTCCTTCCGCCGGGCGCGGAGACCTGCGCCTATTGCGGAACGGTACCGGCCGCCGTTCAAGCCCGGCTCTATGCAAGGCAAACTGCCGCCGAGCAATTCGCCGCCCAACAAGCCCTGCAGGTTCGCTCGCAGGCAGCTGCCGGGCTGGCGCGCTCGGCTCGCAGGACGTTGACTTGGGGTGTGTAGAGCGCCCTCTGCGTATGCTCACCAGTCGCCGCGGTGATT
>DASYCR010000827.1:0-2098 GCA_036500095.1 Polyangiaceae bacterium | reverse complement strand
GTGAGGTGCCGCGCGCGCCCGACCACGCCCTTGCCCAAGATCCCGAGCACCACGATGGCCACCAGCGCGATCCCTGCCCAAATCGGCAAGTACAGCAGCGCGCGCAAGGGCTTGCCCCTGCGCTGAGCGAGGAAGAAGTTCAATGGGCCCGCTAGCGCGGCGTAAATCAGCAGCAGCAGCGCGGAGACCACGACGGTCCAACGGGTGCTCTCGTTCGGATCCAGCACTCGTCGCACGCCCGAGATGCGAGAGTCGGTGAGACTCGCTTCGCCGTGGGGCAGCGCTACCACGTTCGCACGCTCCCAGGCGTGTCGGATCAAATCTACCAGCTTGAGCCGAGCCCAGGGATCATTCGCGCCGAGCTCACTGTCGGGGTTGAAGGCGAGAAAGTGCACTTCGCCCAGGCCATAGCTAGCCGCTTCTCCCCAAGGGCTCACGCGCAGATTCGCGCCGCTCAGCCCGGCGAAGGTCGCCGCGAGCTCCGCCGAGGGCTGCGCGCTTTGCATCACGACGCGCGGCTCGCCGCTCGGCGCGCCCTTGCTCGTACCCTCCGCGCGCACGGCAAATGCCGCCGTTTGGCCCAATTGGCGCGCGCCAGCGGTACGCACGACAGGGCCGCCGGCTAGCGCCTCGAGCCAAGCGCTGTGCACGTCCTCCGGGCGATCGAGCACGACCGCGAGCGCGCCGCCGCCGAGCACCCAAGAGAAAAGCGCGTCGCGCGCGGCGGGCGTGAGCGTGGACACCGTGCGGCCGGACGCGAGCACCAGCGTGGCGCTGGCGTAACCGGCCGCCAAGTCCGGCAGCACGAGCTCGCCGGTGGTCGGGTTTCGTTGCGGTGTAGTGACAGAGAGCGTGCCGTCACCCAAGGCGTAGCTCAGTGAGCGGCGGCGGGTCGGCAGGGCTGCGCCGCTGAGCGCCACTGCGATGCGGCTCGGCTCGCTCAGATCGAACAGCAGCGGATCGAGCATGCGCGCGGGCGTGAGGCGATCACTACACAGCTCACTCCCGTTCGCGTCGACGGCCAGCACTTTGGCCTCACCCATGCGCGCGACCAAGCCGTGGCTTGGCAAGAGCAAGCTGACTCGGCTCTTGGCCGCGATGGAGAAGGGGGCTCGCGACAGCGCGTGAGCTTTCGGCAGCGAGCGCAGCGCGCCCCGTGAGGTCGGCTCCGAGTGCAGCTCGAGGAAGCCGCTGAGCGGCTGATCACCGCTATTTTCCAGGCGTAGGCTCAGCTCCCCCCAACCGTCGACCGAGGGGCTGCTGGGCCCGAGCACGGGCGTCGCGTCCAAGCTCAACGCGCTTTGCGCGTGCGCGCTCGAACTGGCCAAGCCGAGCACGCAGAAGGCACACAGCACCAGCAACCAGCGAACGAGCTGCGGCACGCCTCACACCCCTTGCACGGCACGCTCGACGGCGTCCGGGCGCGTCGCGATCGCGCCCAACAGCTCGCGCACGATCTGATCGGGCGAGACGCCATCGGCTTCTCCTTCGAAGCTGAGCAAAATTCGGTGGCGCAGCACCGGCGCCGCGGTCTTCTGTAGATCTGCGAAGGCGACGTGCGCGCGGCCTTCGAGCAAAGCGACGGCCTTGGCCGCCAACACCAGCGATTGCGCGCCGCGCACGCCGGCGCCGTAACGCACGGCTCGGCGCACGAGCGCCGGGGCGTCGGCTGCGTCGGGGGCGCTTCCGCTGACGAGGCGCGCGGCGTAGCGCAGCACCGGCTCGGCGACCGCGATCTCGCGACACAGCGCTTGCAGCTCGCGCACTTGTTCGCGTGTCAGCACGCGCTCGGGCTCGCCCATGGCCTTGCCCGTGGTGCGCGCGAGGATCTCGGTCAGCTCGTCCTCGTTCGGCGCCGGAACCGAGATTTTCAGCAAAAAACGATCGAGCTGCGCTTCGGGCAAAGGATACGTGCCCTCCATCTCGATCGGGTTCTCAGTGGCCAGCACGAAGAAAGGCTCATCCAGCGCGTGGCGCGTGCCCGCGATGGTGACCGCATGCTCCTGCATGGCCTCCAAGAGCGCGCTTTGCGTCTTGGGCGTGGCGCGGTTGATCTCGTCCGCCAACACGACCTGTCCGAAAATAGGGCCGCGGTGTA
>DASYCR010000826.1:0-1764 GCA_036500095.1 Polyangiaceae bacterium | reverse complement strand
CAGTGCTCGGCGCGATCGGTCGAGCTCTCGCTGCTCTCACTTTGCTCGAGCAAGGATTCGATCAGCTCCTCGTACTTACCGAGTGTCTTTTTGATGCGCACGAGCGCTTGCGCGGCGGCGCGGTCGGCCGGGTCGAGCTCGACGAGACCGGAGTACACTTCTTCGGCACTGTCGTGGCGCGCCGCGGCTTCATAAAGCCGCGCGGCGCGCGCTAAATGCTTCTTCAAGGCGTGCACGAGCGCAGGCTCGCGTCGGCCCTGCAAGCCCTTGGCGACCTCGTAGAAGCCATCGGCGAGGCGCGCCGGATCGGCTCCCAAATCGAGACTCGACTCGAGCGACGCGGCCGCGTTCTCGTCGGTAGGATTGGCGGCCAGCGCCTCGAACATTTCGGGCAACCGCTCGTCGGTGACCCAGGTCGGCGGGCGCGTGGAAGAGCGCCAAATTCGGCGTAAGCCCTCGAGCGCCTCGCTTGCGTCTCGCGGCCGCTGCTCGCGCCCTTTCTCCAGCAAGCTGCGCACGAACGCCTCGACCGCCGGGGTCGCGCCATTGCCGGCCGCGACGAACGAGAGCGGCTCGGCGTTTTGAGTCAGGTGACCGAGCAGCGCGTCGACCGCGTGCGGCCCCGCAAACGGCGCCTTGCCGCTGAGCAGTTGGTACATGAGCACACCGAGCGCGTAGACATCGCTCTGGGTGCTTGGCGCTTGGCCGCGGAATTGTTCGGGAGAGCTAGCAATCAAAAAACTCGGGGTCGCGCCGTTTTGACCCAGGGTCAACGCCGGACGCAGGAAATACGAACCTGGATCCAGCAGCACGACCTTGGGTGCGCTGGGTGTCGCATCGACCACCAGCACGTTACCGGCGTGCAGCGAGCCGTGCACCAAGCGCTCGGCGTGTAACGCGGCGAGCGCTTCAGCGACCGACCAAAGCAGGGGGAGCACCTCGTTGAAGTGGCGTGCACCACGCCGCTCGATCAACGCGGCAAAGGTCTCGCCCTCGGCGAACGGGTGCGCGATGCCGATGTAACGACCCGCGTCGTCCAGCGCGCCGGCGCGGATTTCAGCGGGCAGGCCCGCGTGCACCACTTGCCCCGCGAGCCTGGACGCCGTGAGGTAACGGTGCGCATCCGAGCGCCGAGCTGCGACTCGTGGATGCAGCGCCTTGACTCGGAAGTCTTCGCCGCCACGCCGCGCTCGGTACACGTTCGCCCACGGGCCTTTGCCGAGCTTGCCGGTGATCAGGTATTCACCGAGTGAATCGCCCGGGGCGAGCTCGTCGCTTTCGCCGGAGCTCTCGCGCACCACCTCGAGCGAGCTGGGCAGGCCTCGCCGATCGAGCGCGATCGCGTCGAGCAGCGCGTCGACGGCTTCACTCGTGACGGCTTGCTCGGCCAGCGCGCGCGCAAACGACGCGCGCGTGGAGAGCCCGCCGATATCCTCGGGTTCGAAGCCGAGCGCATCGCGGCTCAATCGGGTGAGATCAGGGAGCTCGAACAAACGTTCGAGCTCGGCGGATAGCGTCTCGACCAGCATGCAGTTTTCCGTTTCGGTGGGACCGCTGATTTTGCGGTCGATCAGGCGTAGCAGCGGCGATCAGGCCACAGCAACCGAGATCCCACCCTAATGACTAGCAACCCCGCAACGATCAGCGACAAGCTGGCTGTGATTGCGAATACGTTGAAATATGTCAACGCAGACGTTCTTGCGTCTGCGAGCACTGAGGAGCGCGGCGTGCGCAGTGGGCACGCCGCTCTCGGGCTTCGACGGC
>DASYCR010000825.1:0-2880 GCA_036500095.1 Polyangiaceae bacterium | reverse complement strand
GATCGCGCACAGCATTCAGCTCGATTCAGGCAACCTCGAAGCAAAAGGTGCGAACCTGCTGCGTTTCGGCGCGTACCTCGGCGTGGCGGCCGCGATTGCGTATACCGGCCGGGGCTACTACACGCGCGTGTTCACGGGCGTGTTCGGCGCGAAGTCGAACGAGGCCCCCGCGCGCGTCGTGTGGGCAGCTCGCGCGCTCGGGCTCGCGGTGTTGCTTGCGATTTGGATCGTCACTCGCGCGGGGCTCTCACCCGCTTTGTCGACCTTGTTCGTCCTTCTCGAACTCTTGATTTTCTTGGTCGTGACGCGCATCGCCTGTGAGACAGGTGCATTCTTTTTGCAAACGGGCTGGTCACCGGTGGGTGTCGTCACGGCGCTGTGCGGTTTCCAGGCGATTGGACCGACCGCGCTGATTACGCTGTCGATCGCTACCGTCATGCTCTTCAACGATTCACGTGAGCTCTTGATGCCGTTCGTGGCCAACGCGCTCAAGCTGTCGGATCGTAGCGACGGCCCCACGCCGAGCAAGCTGATGCCGTGGTTCTTGCTCGTGCTGGTGGGCGGCGGAGTGGTCGCGGGCGGAACGACGCTGCTCCTTCAGTACAACCACAGCCTGACGCAGGTCGGCAACGACTGGGCTCGCGACTACATGCCGAATTTTCCGTTCGAGTCTCTGTCGCAGGCAATCACCTCGGCGGCCGCAGACGGTACGCTGTCGCGCGCGACGGCGACGCACGGGCTCGCCAGCTTGAGCCTCATAAAGGCCGACCAAGGCGCGTGGATCTGGCTCGGACTCGGTCTTTCGTTCGCGCTCGCCAGCGCGCTCGCTCGCTTGCGATTGCCCTGGTGGCCTCTTCACCCCGTGGCGTTCTTGGTGTGGGGAACCTATCCAATCGCGATGTTCGGTCCGTCCTTTCTGGTCGGATGGATGGTCAAGGCCAGCGTGATGCGCTTGATGGGCGCGCGCGGCTACCGCCTCGTGCGGCCTTTGATGATCGGTGTCATCGCGGGTGAATTGCTGGCCGGGCTCCTTTGGATGTCGGTTGGCGCGGGTTACTACTTTCTAACCGGCAAGGCGCCGGTCTCGTACAACATCTTTCCCGGATGACGTGATGGGCGCTCCTGCAATGGTGATTGGTGAACCCGAGCGACAAGCGCTAGCGCAGCGCATTGACTGGCTCTCGCTCGGCTTTCGCGTGCCGAGAGATTGGGAGATCGTGCGGCATAGTTCGAATCCCGCGCGGGGAGCGCTGGTATTCGTCGATCGCCGCCGTGAGCGGCTGCGCGTGAGCTGGACCGAGTGTCAAAGGGAGCCCGATCTCGAACGGCTGATTGCGGATTTCACGAAAGCGAAGGGGCTCGACGCCGTGGGGCCGTTGTCGCGGCGCGCTGACGGCACGCTCGGGTTTGCTCATCGAGTGTCAGACGGACACTGGGCGACCCGCTCGGTTCGCTATCACGCGCCGGACCGTAGACTGATCGAGCTCGAGCTCTATGCGAACGACGAGCGACGGGCCAACGAGCTCACGCACGCGGTGCTCGAGTCCTTCTCGACCACCCCGGAGCCGTTCGGGCTTTCGGCGTTCGGGCTCAGCGTCGCCGGTCCTGCCGGCATCGAGCTCACGCACGCGGACGTTCGACCCATGGACGTGCGCGTGGAGCTGTCGGTCGTGGAGTCCAAACTCGCGCGCACTCGAGTATCGATCCGCAAAATGGGGGCAGCGGATACCTGGTTCTCAGGTGACTATCGCGCGCTACTCGAGCAGCAACGGTCAGCGGACTACCGTAGCTTCTCGACTACCGCGGTCCGTGAGCACGACGCGCTCAGCGCGCAGGGGCGCGAGCGAGGACCGCTCTTTCAACGCGCGCTCGGTCAGCTGGCGACGTTGCAAGCGTTGGTATGGCGCTGTCCGGTGGACAATGCGGTGTTCGTCGTCAGCTCTTCGTCGAAAGCACGCGAGCTGTTCGACTTACGATCCGTACGAGTCGCCTGCTGTGCCTCTGGCTCGTGCACTGATGAGGTGCAGCGTGACTGAGCCCGTGGTCGACGCTGGTCGCGTGCTGGATCTGATCCCCGTCCCGAATCGAGCCGTGCGGGAAGAGACTCGTGCGGGCGCGACGATTCTGTATACGCCGATCGAATGGTCGTGGTGGCTGCGCGCGCTGTCCTGGCTGTTGCCCGTGCGGCGTGAACGCGGGTTCGCCCTGGACGCGCTCGGTCAAGAGGTGTGGCGCGAGTGCGACGGTGAACGCACGATCGAGATGATCGTCGATGCGTTCGCCAGCCGTCATCGCGTGCGCTTTCACGAGGCGCGCCAGGCGGTCCTGCAGTTTCTCAAGATGCTCTCCGAGCGCAAGCTGATCGCCATGCTGCTCGACAGCAGCGAGGAAGCATGAAGCAGATCGTCGCTCGCGATCAAGTGCGCCTCGGGCTTGCTCGCTGCGCTCAGCTCGCTTGGTCGGGACTCGGACATCGTTTGTTCCGTTCCGGGGTCACGGTGGCGATCCTCACGTTGGCCGTCGCGTTTCTTGCGCACATGCTCGCGTTCGGTGTGCTCGAGCAGACGACAACACAATCCGCATATCGCGAGCTATCCGGAGAGCGCGCGCTCGGTAGCGTGTTGACGCGGGCTTCAGTGCCGGATTCCGAAGCCATTATCTTGGACGCCCTGGGCGAGCAGCCGCTGCCTCGTCACGGTCAAGAATATCGAAAGTGGTCAGGGCGGACGCTGGCCGAGCTCGCATCCGCCAGCAAGGCGGCGCGCGAGCAACGCGCATTTTCGAGCTACGTACAAGCGTTGCCGCCCGCGTCGCGCGCCGCGATCTGCGGCGATAGCACCGCCGAAGAATTGCTCGTCGAGCTCCGCGAGCCCGAACGAA
>DASYCR010000824.1:0-5957 GCA_036500095.1 Polyangiaceae bacterium | reverse complement strand
CGAGCTCGATTTCGGAGAGCAGCGTGCTCACGCGGTCGTCGCCCGCCGGCAGTCCCCTCGCAAATGACGCATTGCCCAGAATCGTTACGAGCAGATTGTTGAAATCGTGGGCGATCCCGCCCGCGAGCACGCCCAGGCTCTCGAGCTTCTGCGTCTGCCGCAGCTTTTCCTCGAAGCGTTTGCGCTCGGTGATGTCGAAGAACGTGACGACCGCGCCGTTTACCTCCTGCGTCTGCAAATCGCGCGTCGGCACGGCGCGGAACACGGCCCACGCGACTTCGCCGTTCGGCTTGCGCACGCCGAGGGTGGTCGCCGGTTGTGTTTGACCCGTGAACATGGCGCGCGTGACCGGGTAGTCTGCGACCCTCGCGGGCGTGCCGTCCTCGAACACGGTGAGCTGATCGAAATCAGCAACGTAGCGGTGACTCAGCGCGTCGTAGTTCAAACCGAGGATGCGCGCCGCCTCGGCGTTGACCCGCAAGAGCGCGCCGTCCTTGCCGACGTGAACCACGCCGCCGGGCAGCGCCTCGATCAAGCGATCGTTGAGCTCCATGCTCGCGCTGAGCGCGGCTTCCGCGCGCGAGCGCTCGGCGATGTCGAGCTGTAGACGCGCGTTGATTTTTTCCAGCTCAACCGCGCGCTCCACCGAGCGCTGCTCGAGCTCGAGGTTCTTGCGCAGGAGCTGGCGATCGGTCCGCGTCGCCAAAAAGCCCGGGATTTGGTAATTCGCTCTCGACTCCGCCAGCTCGGGATGTTCGCGCAAGTAGCGCACGACGTGCGCCTCGATGCGCGACGGCGGCGCCATGACGAAGCGACAGGTCGGATCTCCCTTCGCTTGGCACAGGATCTCGACCGCCACCAGCGAGAAGCCAAAGCTGTTCTCGCACCAACCCGACGAGTAGCCCGCGCTCATGATGCAAACCGGGCAGTCGCTCTTTTTGCCCGCCGACAACCAGGAGGCCGACTCGAACGAGTACGGATGATCGTAGAGCAAGAAATAGTTTTCGTCGGGAGACGGTTCGCTCTCGGGCGAAATGTCCACGGACGCCCAACCCGCGTGGGCAAAGTGAATCGGCCCCGCCGACAAACGGGCGATCGGATCGCTCAGCTTCATGCGCTCAGCGAAGCTCTGGGCGTCACCCATGCCCATCGCGTGCGCGATGTCGAACAAGAGCCCGTTGGCCACGGCGCGAGCCTCCTGCGAGTCGTCGTAGATCCCGCGCACCATCTCGTAGAATTCGACCGACAGCGACGCGGCGCGCACCAGCATGTAACGCTCGCCGTTGATCTCGAGCGTGCCGCGTTCGGGAGTGGCTTTTTGGTCCGAGAAATAGCGCTCGACGTAGGCCTGAGCCTGCTCGAAAAGCGGCGCAAATTTATCGGGAACGCGGACGGTTTTGATCATGCGCCAGAGCGCGCGAGCTTATCGCTCGCCGCGCCGTCAGTCGCGACCGAGTTCGAACTCGACGCGATCTCCCGCGGGTCCGCCGGTCGCGGCGTCGGGCGCCGCCACCGGCGCGGTGCGCGCGGCGAGAGTTAGACGCGCGCTCGGCAGGCCGCACTTGTCTTGCAGTGCCTGGACCACGACGCTGGCGGCCTCCGCCTGATCGCTCCAAGCGCTGCTCGCCGCGTTCACGCCGTCGAACACGACTTTGGCGCGCAGCGGGTCGCTGCCGCCGAGCTTGGCGATGTCACAGAGCAGCGCTTTGCCGGACGCGCTGAGCTCGTGTTTCTTCGGCACGAACAGAGCCCGCGCGGCGACCGTGACACCCGCCGCGTTACCGCCGAGCAGCGCAGCGTCTCCGCCCTTGATGACCTTGTCGAGCTTGTCGGTGAGTGCTCTGCGCAAGGTCGCGACCTTGTCGGCGTCGAGCTTCTTGCTGCCGTCCTGGTCCTTCTGCTGCGCTTCGAGCTTGGCACGAGCGGCCTGCTCTTGCTTGAGCGACGCCTGCGCTTGACTCAAGGACTGAGCGGCTGTTTGCGCGTCCGTGCGCTCTTGCTGATAGCGCGCGCTGAGCGCTTGGTAGGCGCGAAGCAGCGGAAAATAGTAGCCGAACACGAACGTCGCGCAGCCGACGACGAGGATCCCCAACACGAAACGCAGTGCGCGCGAACCGCCGCGCCGCGGCATGAACACGTCTGCTTCGGATTCCCAAGGGTTGCGAGCCATTGCTGGTACTACCAGGACTACTGCCCTCGCCGAACGTTGGCCAGTGCTTCGGCTCCCCAAATTCTCCCGCAGGTCGATATTTGCAAACTTGGTGGATCAGGCTCCGAGGCCTGCGCGACATGGCAGTGCATTTCGCCAAAACTCACCGCAAACTACCCCGATGGTCGCTCGCACGGCTTCCCTCAACGAAGAAGACATCTGGCACGTACAAGTCTCCGACGGCGACATCCGAGTCGTGACTGTCGATCAGCTCGACGACCTGTTCCGCCTGGATCTGATCGACGAATCGGTCAACGTCTGGCAGCCTGGCATGCCGACCTGGCAGCCACTCAAGGTCGTAGCCGGGATGGACGAGCAGTCGCTCAAGCAGGTGCCGCCCGTATCCAGGCCGCCCCCGGCGCCGCCGAAGCGTGCCACCCAGCCTGAGCCGATATCCGTCGCGCCCTGGGCAGCGCCGAATTTCGCGCTGAGCAGCTTCGGTCCCGCCGTCACGAGCGACATCCCCAACCCGTACCAATCGCGCTCGAGTGGCGGCGGTTTCGGCCGTGTCGTACTCGGACTTTTGGCGGTGGCGGGCATCTCGATCACGGCCTATCGCAATGGGCTGGTCCAAGACGCGGCGCGCGCCGCGCACCAAGACGCGCTCTATCACCGAGCCGAGGCCGCGCTCGGGCCGCCGGGCTTCGGAACCCTGAGCTCCGTCGATCGCATGACGAGCGTCGCGATGATCACGCTGCCGCCCGGCCTGTCCGGGCCAAGCTCCGCAGCGGAGGCCAAGCCGAGCTCGCCCACGCCCGCGAAGGCGGCCGAGCCGAGCGCTCCGAGCACGCCCGTCGTTGCTGCGCCGGTGCAGGCCACGAACGCAGCTGCGCCCGTTGCTGCGACAACGCCCGCGGCGGCCGCGCCGTCGGCGACGCCCGCGAAAGCCGTATCGCTCGATGCGCTCCCGCGCGAAGGCAGCGCTGCGCCGAAGCCGATGGCTGCCGCACCGGCCCCAGCCTCCAAATCCACGCCGGCAAAACCCGGCGGAAAAGGGCTCTCTTCTGGCCTCAAAGGCTCGTCGAGCGCGTACGATCCGCTTAACGGGAAGCTTTAGTACATCGCGCTCACGTTCGCGGCGACGAGCCGGACGAGCGTGCCGATGACCCGCCCACGGGCTCCCGCTCAACCCTGGAGTACGCGCTGCACCTCACTGGTGCACGCGAGCGTCGCGGGGCAGCAAATCCTCACGCCCTGCCCCAACCATGCCCTACCTCTGCCGTTGCCTCCGTCTTTCAACAGAGTTCGCCATCGCCTGACGGCGGGATGAAAAGCGAGCCGAGCGCGCCCCTCTCGGAGCCCATCTGCTCGTAACACGCGTTACAAGCAATTGGGCTTGGAGGCGGGTCGCCGCGTTGCCGAGGGTCCGGGTACTCGTCCCCGAAGCTCACGCGATCGGTCGCAGCATCACGACCGAGTAGCCGACGGCCGCCTTGCGCCCGGTGTTGAGGTACGAGTGCCGCTGGTCCCCGCGGAAGACGACCACGTCCCCTTCTCGGACGACGAAGGTCTCACCGGACGCGATGAGTTCGATCTCGCCCGTCTCGCAGGTCAGATATTCGCGCGTGCCGGCGGTGTGCGGCACACCGATCAAGCGCGCGCCCACGGGTAGCTCCAGGCGCTCGATCTGCATGCCGGGCACCTTGTCCGGCAAGAGCGTGCTCACGGTCACCGCGCCGCGGACGCGCGACGGCAGGGACCCTTTTTCATAGTGCTTGGCGTTCGCGCGCGGCTCGGCGACGATCTCTTCGAGCGACACTTGAAGGGCCACGGCGACTGCGTGGAGCACGGACAGCGTCGGATTGCCCGCCCCCGACTCGAGGTTCGACCAAGTGGCGCGCGGGAGCCCCGAGAGCTTGGACATCTGCTGTTGCGTCAGACCGCGCGCCTGGCGCAGCTCACGAATGTTCCGGGAAAGCCGCGCTGACAGGTCCTCGCTCATCGCAGCTGGCAGATTATCATCTTGCCAATCCTTTGTCGCGCCGGACAATGAAGTGTCCGGGCAGGCGCATGCTTTCCGAATAGAAGGAGCAGCGCCATGCAAATCGCCCAGACAGCCACGTTGATCACCGGTGCCGGCCGCGGGCTCGGCCGGGCACTCGGCGAGGAGCTCGCGCGTAAAGGAGCGCGCGTCGTGCTCGTCGCGCGCACGCGCACGGACCTCGAGGCCGTCGCGCGAACGATTCGAGAGCGCGGCGGCGAGGCGCACGCCCTGGTCGCCGATCTCGGGCGCAAAGAGGACGTCTACCCGCTGGTCGGCGCGGCCAGCGCGCTGGTCGGACCGATCGGGCTTTTGATTCACAACGCGAGCACGCTCGGCCCGACGCCGCTCCGGCTCTTGCTCGACACCGACTGCGAGGATCTGTCGCGGGTGCTCGAGACCAACCTGCTCGGCCCATTTCGCGTGAGCCGAGCCGTGGCAGGCTCGATGGCGCTCGGCGCGGGCGGGACGATCGTGCACGTGAGCTCGGACGCCAGCGTGAATGCCTACGAGCGCTGGGGCGCGTACTCGGTCTCGAAGGCCGCGCTCGATCACCTGGCGCGGCTGTGGGCGGCCGAGCTCGGCTCGCACGGCGTACGCTCGTTCAGCGTCGACCCGGGCGAGATGCACACGCAAATGCACGCCGACGCCGTGCCCGAAGCCGATCCGGCCACGCTCGCCGAGCCAAACGGCGTCGCGCGCCGCATCGTGAGCTTGCTCGAGAGCGACTCGGTCGCAAACGGCGCGCGCCTGCTGGCGAGCGACGTGCGCGAGGTGTCGTCATGAAAGCCGCCAGCGCGCCACGAACCCAGCCGCACGGCGAACGGCTGCTCGTGATCGATCCCAGCGCGGGCACGTTCGCCGACCGTGGCATCCTCGAACTGCCGCGATTGACGCGGCCGGGCGATGTCTGGGTGGTGAACGACGCAGCGACGCTACCCGCGTCGCTCACGATCTCGCCCGAGCTCGAACTGCGCTTGCTGGCTCAAGAAGACGAGCGCACGTTCTGGGCGCTCGCCTTCGGCAGCGGGGACGTCCGCGTACCCACCGAACAACGCGGGCCGCCTGCGCCGTTGCCGGTCGGCACGACGCTCCGCTTCGGCGAGGAGCTCTCGGCGCGCGTGATAGCGGTCGACACGCAGAGCCCGCGCCTGATCGCGCTTCGCTTCGAGCAGAGCGACGCGCGGCTCTGGCAGGGCCTGTATCGGGCGGGCCGGCCCATTCAATACGCCTATCTGAGCCGTCCGCTCGCGCTCTGGGACGTCCAAAACGGCTACGCGGCGCGGCCCTGGGCGTTCGAAATGCCGTCTGCCGGACGCCCGTTGAGCTTCGAGCTCTTGTTCGGACTCGAGCGCGCCGGAGCGGAAGTTTTGCGGCTCACGCACGCAGCAGGCATCTCGTCGACCGGCGACAGCGCGCTCGATCGACGTTTGCCCATCCCGGAGCGCTACGAGATCCCACGCGCGTCGGCTGAGCGCGTCTCGCTCGCCCGCGCGCGCCGGAGTCGCGTGGTCGCGGTCGGCACGAGCGTGACGCGCGCGCTCGAATCCGCCGAGCTCGGCGGCCATCGCGCGGGTGTCGCCGAGCTGTTGCTCGGCCCGGGTTACCGGCCGCGCGTGGTGAGCGGCATCTTGAGCGGCATGCACGAGCCGAACACCACACACTTCAGCCTGCTCGAGGCGTTCGCGCCGCGCGGCTTACTCGAAGCGTCGTTCGCGCACGCGGAGCGCGCGGGCTACCTCGAGCACGAGTTCGGCGACGCGTGTT
>DASYCR010000823.1:0-2911 GCA_036500095.1 Polyangiaceae bacterium | reverse complement strand
CTGGAAGACGGACTCCCGGCGCTACACGCGGTCGCGGCCGCGAAGGACAGCGCCCCCGCGCAAGCCGCGCGGCCGAGCCAGAGAACCGCACCTCGACGACCCAATGCGAAAGCCCAAGTCATAGGCGTTTCTCGTACCATTCGAGTTCGGCCGCCGCAACCTGCGGCACCCGCTTGCAGTTCTGTTGGCCAAGCGGCACGAACGCGAGGAAAACACGGACGGATCAAAATGCATCCCACCCGACGTCGCTCCCTATTCGCCCTGTCCACAATGGGCCTTCTGCTGGCTTTCGGCGCGGTCGCCAGCGGGCAGGCGCCCGACGCGCTGCTCCGCCGGTATCCGTACGATCCCGCGTGCCCGTGGGGGCGCATCTCCAATGGCAAGGGCATGATTTTGCGCTGTGTCTCGGAGAGCGAGGCTCAGGCTTTGCGCGCTGGCGCCGTGCCCGCGCAAGCCGCGACCACGACCACCGGCGCACCTCCGAACGGGTCGGCCCCGACGGCGAGCGCGCCCCCAGCCTTGGCCGCCACCGCCCCAGCCGCGAGCGCGAGCGCGGACGACGCGAACGATAGCGACGGAAACCCGCCGTCGGTCGGCGCCGACATCGAGGTGACGGTCGGCCCGGTCACGGCGGACAGCGGCCAGCTCGGAGTCGGAAAGCTCGGCGCGCCGCGTGACCGCTATGTGAAATGTCTGCTCGACAACGGCGGACTGAAGGACAAGACGGCCGAGGTGCACGTACGCTTTTTGGTGCAAAAACGCGGCCGTGCCGAGGGCGTCTCGGTCGTAAAGCGCGTGAACGTCTCGGCGGAAGCCGCGCGCTGCGTGTCCGAGGTCGTCGATCGCCGCTATGTGGGCGTGCCCGAAGCGCCGATCGTCGGTGCTACGGTGCTGGTGAAGTTCGCCAAGGTCGGGAAGTGAGTGACGCCCCAGAAGCTCCGTACGCAGCGCGTGAGCGCAAGTACAACGAGGAAGCAGAACGACACGCGGCGCGTTCGCGCACGGTATCGAATCTGCGCGGGCTGTCGTTTGCCGCGTTCGCGATTTGCTTCGTGTGCCTCGCGCTCGGCAAGGCGAAGAACGTGTCGGGGCCTGGTTGTTTGCTCGGCCTCGCTGCGTTCATCGCGCTGGTCGTCGAGCACGGCCGCGTCATCCGCCGCGAGGATCTCGCGCGACGCTTCGCGCGGGTAAACCGCGACGCGCTCTTGCGCGTGACGGGCCGCTTCTCCGAGCTCGCCGAGACGGGAGCCACCTTCGCCGACGCCGCTCACCCGTACTGCGACGACCTCGACGTGTTCGGCCCAGGCTCCCTCTTTCAACGACTGAGCGTCGCGCACACGCGCATGGGGCAGCACAAGCTCGCCGGATTCTTGCGGACGCGCGCGACGCCGAGCGAAATCCGCGATCGCCAAGCGGCGGTGCGCGAGCTCGCTCCCCTGCTCGAGCTGCGCCAACGGCTCGAAGCGCTGGCGCTCGCCGTGGTCGATCCAGGGCCGCGCAGGCGGGAGGCGCCGAGCCCCGAGCCGCTGCTGAGCTGGGCGGAGTCGGCACCGGTGCTCACGCGCCGTCCGCTGGTGATCTGGCTCGCGCGCATTTTGCCGTTCTTCACGGTCGGCGGCTTGATCGCCTGGACCAGCTTCGGACAGCCGGTTTGGGCGTTCGTAGTGCCCGCGCTCGCGGCTCGCTTGCTGTTAGCGCAGGTGGGCTCTGAAACCGCGCGGGTGTTCCGGGCAGTATCGGAGACGCAAGGCGCATTCCTACGTTACGGCACGCTGCTCGCCGAGATTGAAAGCCTGGCAGCGTCGTCGCCGCTGCTCAAGCAGGCTCAGGCACGCCTGAAGCAGAGCGGACGTACGCCGTCGGTCGAGATGCGTCGCTTCGAGCGGGCCGTCGGCTACTTCGAGCTCAAGCACAACGGGATGATTCATCCGTTCGTGGACACGCTCTTGATCTGGGACGTCCATTGCGTGCTCGCGCTCGAAGCGTGGCAAGCGTCCGCGGGCCGCCACGTGCGCGAGTGGCTCGACGTCGTGGGCGAGGTCGAGGCGCTCTCGTCGCTCGCGGGTCTGGCCCACGACGAGCCAAGCTTCGCTTTCCCGGAGCTCGCGAGCTCGATGTGCTTCACCGCGCGCGGCTTGGGTCATCCGCTGATCGACGCGGCACGCCGCATCGTCAACGACGTGAACTTGCCGGAAGCCGGCCGCGCGCTGCTCGTCACCGGCTCCAACATGTCCGGCAAGAGCACGCTCTTGCGCTCGATTGGCCTGGCCTCGGTGCTCGCGTTCGCGGGCGGGCCGGTGTGCGCCGAGAGCTTGACGCTGTCCGAGCTCGACCTGATCACGAGCATGCGCATCAGCGATTCCCTCTCGCGCGGCGTCAGCCACTTTTACGCGGAATTGAAGAAGCTGAAGGCCGTCGTCGACGCCGCCGAGAGCAGCGCGCCGGTCTTGTTCTTGCTCGATGAAATCCTGCACGGCACGAACTCGCTCGAGCGACAGCTCGGCGCGCGCTGGGTGATCGGGCGGCTGATCGCGCGCGGCGCGATCGGCGCCGTGTCCACGCACGACATGGGCCTGTGCGAGCTGTCGCCGGATTTGATGGTGCGCGTTGAGCTCGTGCATTTTCGCGAGAGCGTGCAGGGCGACGAGATGACCTTCGACTACCGCATGCACGAAGGCCCCGTCCAAGCCGGCAACGCGCTCAAGCTCATGCGCCAAATCGGACTCGACGTGCCGCTCGGCTAAGGGCTCGCGAACTACGCGCGCTGCGCCGCGCCCAGCGACCACGCGGCGATCCAAATCGCCGCGGCACCGGCCAGGGCGGCACCGGTGCCGAACGCGGCCAACGCGCCGAAGCGTTGCCACAGCGCGCCCGTCAAGAGACTCGCGGGAATCGCGCTGATACCCAGCAC
>DASYCR010000822.1:0-2124 GCA_036500095.1 Polyangiaceae bacterium | reverse complement strand
AGCTGCGCCTCCGGCAGCGGGTATGTACCTTCTTGTTCGATCGGATTGCGCGTGGCGAACACTTGAAACGGGTCTGGCAGCGCGTGCGTGGTGGTCCCCACGGTCACGTGCCGCTCTTGCATGGCTTGCAGGAGAGCGGCTTGCGTTTTGGGCGGCGTACGATTGACCTCGTCGGCCAACACCAGATTCTTGAAAATGGGCCCTTGCATGAAGCTCGTTTCACGGCGCACGAGCCCGCTCTTCTCGACTTCGTTCAGCACGTCGGTACCCGTGATGTCCGCGGGCAGCAGGTCGGGCGTGAACTGCACGCGGCCGAACGAGAGATTGAGCGCACGCGCGACGCTGCTCACCAGCAAGGTCTTGGCCAAACCCGGCACGCCGACCAAGAGCGCGTGACCGCGCGCGAGCAGCGTGACGAGTAAGGCATCGACTACGAGCTCCTGGCCGACGACCGCCTCTGCGACGGAGGTCTTGAGCTTCGACATAGCGGAGGCGCAAACGCGCAAGAGCTCCGCGTCCTGTGGCTCGGATTGGACTTTGGCTAGGGTCACGATTCTCGGCCGTAGTACTAGCAGAGTTGCGGGCCATCGAGCCTCCGTGTAAAGCCTCGGCCGATGCGCGTCGGGACGGATCTGGCCTTCGAGCACGCGACCGAGCCGGCATCGGGCCAAAGCATCGTCGAGCGCCCACCTCCGGGCCTCGCGCGCGGGGCGCACCCCACGTCCCCCTGGCTGATCGCGGCGATTGCGCTAAGTGCGCTGATCGTGACGGCGCTCTATTTCCTCTCGCGCGCCCGAAACCGCTCCCGATGAACCGCTTCATTCGCCGACTCGTGACCGCCATGTTGCTCGGCGTCGGCGTCTATTTGTTCTTCGCGCTCTACACGGGCGTGCGCAAAATAGAAGCGAGCCTGGCCATTTTTCACTGGAGCGCTTTCGGGTTGGCGCTCGCGCTCGCAACCGCCAACTACGGGATTCGCTTCCTGAAATGGCAGTACTACCTCGGGCGGCTCGCCGTGCGGCACGTCCCTTGGCAAGACAGTCTGCTCATCTTCCTGTCGGGCTTCGTGCTCACGATCACGCCCGGCAAGGTGGGCGAGGTGTTCAAGAGCGCCGTGCTCGCCAAGACGCACGACGTCCCGGCGGCGCGCACCGCTCCGATCGTAGTTGCCGAGCGACTCACCGACGCAATCGGCGTGATCGTGTTGATCGTGCTCGGCAGCGCATCGTTCGCGGAAGGACGCATCTGGGCGCTGCTCGGCTCGCTCGCCGTCGTCATCGGGATGGTCTTCATCGTCTGGCCCGCGCCGGGCCTCGGGCTGGCACGGGCCATGGAGCACGGGCCCGCTCGACTGCAACCTCTCGCGCCCAAGCTGCGCGAGGCACTCGCCAGTCTCCGCATCGTAGCGAGCCCCGCGGCGCTCGTGTGGCCGACGTTCCTGTCCGTCATTGCCTGGGGCTCGGAAGGCTTCGCGCTCTACGTGATTTTGCGCGGTTTCGGCGCCAGCACGGAGCCGACGCTTGCCATCTTCTTCTATGCCACCGCGACGCTCGCCGGCGCTCTCGTGCCGCTTCCCGGCGGACTCGGCTTGGTCGAAGCGATGATTCAGGAGCAGCTCGTGCGCCTCGGTGGTGTCCCGTCGGGTCAGGCGACCGCTGCGATGATGCTCATCCGTTTCGCGACGCTCTGGTGGGCGGTCGTCGTTGGCTTCGCGGCGCTCTTCCTGCTCCGGCTGCGCTTTCCGGAGCGGCTCGGGGACGACACGACGCTCGCCACCCCGGCCAAGGTCGCCGACTAGCTCTATCTGGCGAGCGCGCGGAGGGCGGCCAGCGCCGTCTCGAGATCGCTCGGCAGCGCCGATTCGAAGCGCAGGCTCTCGGCCGTCCATGGGTGCGTGAAGCCGAGCAGCGCCGCGTGCAACGCTTGCCTGCCGAGCGTCTGAGCGATGGCGCCGAGCTCGGGGTCGGCCGATAGGCGGCCGTACAGGGCGTCGGCCAGCAGCGGCGTTCCGCACTGCTCACTCAAGTGAACGCGGATCTGATGCGTGCGACCCGTCTCGAGACGACAGGCGACGAGTGCGGCTCGCCCACCTGCGAGCGCTTCGAGTAACTCAACGTGCGTCAC
>DASYCR010000821.1:0-2002 GCA_036500095.1 Polyangiaceae bacterium | reverse complement strand
CACCTGGCCCTTGCTGTCGATCGTCTTCCCGTATGCCTTCACCACGTAACGCTGCGTGAAGCCCGCCTTGAAGGCGTGCGATTTGTCGTAGAAAGCCTGGACGCGATCGGCGATCTCGTCCGAGCTGAGCGCTTTGGCGGGGGCTTTCGCGGCGGGTGTCGGTTCCGCCTGAGCCGAGCCACCCCACAACGCGGCCGCTGAGACCGCACACGCTACAGCGAGGGCAGAACGTCGAGTGAACAAAGGCTTTTTCATGAAACGGCTCGCGGGCACTTTAGCTTACGGCAGAGACCAGCTCAATCAATGCTACGCGCAGAGCAGGCCAGAGTCGCCTCCGCGCGATCTACTCGGCGTTTTGCGCCGATCTTCTCAGCTGAAATCGGCTTTCAGCGCACGCGCTTCACGGCGCCGGCGCGGCGGCGCTTGCCGATCAACGCGCGCAGGCGCTGATTGGCCGACCCCTCGTCTGGGCTGTCGGAGCGCAGGGCCTTGAGCAAGGTTCCGATGCGCAAATGCGTGATCGCGAGGGCGAGCGCATCCGCGGCGTCGGAGGGCGGGAGTTCGTCGAGCGCGAGTACGGCGCGCACCATCAAGGCTACCTGACGCTTTTCGGCCTGACCGGAGCCGGCGATCGTCTTTTTGACGCGCGCCGGCGCGTACTCGGCTACTTCGATGCCCGAGCGCGCGAGCAAGAGCAGCACCACGCCGCGCGCGTGTCCGAGCTTTGCCGCCGCTTGCGGGTCCTTATGGAAGAACAAGCTCTCGACCGACCCGACCTCGGGCGCGTAGCGCGCGATCACGGCGCCGAGTTCACCCTCGATCCCCGTGAGGCGGTTGGCAAGAGAGGCTCGTTCGTCCAGATGAATCACTCCGTGCGCGATGTGGCACAGGCGATTCCCCTCACGTGACACGACACCCCAGCCGAGGTGCCGAGTGCCGGGATCGACGCCGAGCGCGAGCATGGAAGCGTTTTATCAAGTCAGCGAGTGAATGGAAAGCTTTCATCGCACCGGGAAGGCAAAATGTCGACGCGGCTACGCGCGCGCTGCACTAGGCTCGGCTCGTGCGTGACGCGGAGGTCATCGTGATTGGCTCCGGCCCGAACGGGCTCGTGGCGGCCAACATGCTCGCGCGACGCGGGCTGCGCGTGCTGGTGCTGGAGGCGCACGCGCGGCGGCCGGGCGGCGCGCTCGGCAGCGAGGAGCTGACACTCCCGGGCTTCATTCACGACGTGGGCGCCGGTTTCTTTCCGTTCGGCAAGACGAGCCCCGCGTTTCGCGACCTCGACCTGATCGGCGCTGGCGTGGAATGGCAAAACGCGCGCTTCGAAAGCTGTCACCCGGCGCTCGACGGCAGTTATGCTTGCATCGCGCGCGACGCGGAGCTGAGCGCAGCGCATTTCGGCAGCGCGCGCGACGGCCGGGCGTGGCGAAAACTCGCCGCGTTCCACCGTGCGATCGAGCCGGCCCTGCTCGACGCGCTCTTGCGTCCCTTTCCGGCGATCGGTCCCATGCTGCACGTCGGCTTGCGCGGCCTACTCAAGCTCGGCTGGTACTTTGCGCGCAGCGGACGCGGCTTCGCGAGCTCGCTGTTCGAAAGCGAAGCCGCCCGTCGCGTACTGCCGAGCCTCGGGCTGCACGTCGACGTCGGACCCGACGACCGCTTCGGCGCCGGGCTCGGCTACATGCTCGGTCTCACGGCCTCGACCGGCGGCTACGCGGTGCCCACGCGCGGCGCGCAAAGTTTGACCAACGCCCTCGTGACGCGGCTCGAAAGCTACGGCGGCCGCCTGATGCTCGACTCTGAAGTGACCAACGTGATCGTGCGCCGGCGCGCGGCCGTCGCCGTACGGCTCAGGAACGGGCAAGAGCTCAGCGCCTCGCGCGCGATCTTGGCGGATACTTCCGCGCCCGCGCTCTACCTCGAGCTGCTCGGCGGGGCGCACGCGCCCGGCTTCGTGCTCCGCAAAATGCGGCGCTTTCCGCTGGGTATGGGCACCTTC
>DASYCR010000820.1:0-7756 GCA_036500095.1 Polyangiaceae bacterium | reverse complement strand
CCTCGCTGTCTCGATCTTGAACGAACTTCGCCATGTCGAGCCCGATGCTCTTGGCCAGCTGCTCGACGTTGCTCGGCTCGAGGTGCTGCTGGTTGTCGAACAGCACGGCGTGCATCTCCCAGAATTTTCCCTGCTTTTGCGCAGCGATCGCCGCGCGCGCCGCTTTCTCGGCGTACTGATGAATGCTGAGCGGAAACTCCTTGAACACGAAGCGCACTTGGCCTTCGAACTGATGGTAAGTCTCGTCGAGTATCGGCCGCGCAGCGCCGCACGCCGGACACTCGAAGTCCGCGAACTCGACCAGCAACACGGGAGCGCCGGCCGGGCCTTTGCTGGGCGAGTCGGCCAGATCGATGTTCTTGATCTGATCGGCGGCAAAGCGCGCGCGATACGCAGCCTCAACCTGCGCGCGCGCCTGCCCGCGCCGCACTTGAGTGGCGAGGAACTTCGCGGCGGGTACGCACTGCCGGCATGCACGGCCTTCATTCACGCACTGCGCGATGCTGACCGGCTGATCCGCGCACGGCGCGAGCAACTCGGACACGTAACGCGACCAATCCGCCTTCTCCCGTCCGGTGAGATCGGAGGAGTCGACGCCCTTCAGCGTCACATCCTTCGCCTCCGCGTGCGTGGGAGCCGCCTCGGAGCCCGTCTCACCCGGCGAGCGACACGTGCTGAGCTCGGAACCATACAGAGCAAGCGCTAGAAATGCTGAAGCCACGCGCAGGCTGAACATTGCGGGGGGCAGCCTAGCACCAATGCCAGAGCCGAAGAAAAGCGCAGTATGCTGGGCGCGCACCGTTCACGAAGGCCAAAAATAGCTGCGGATGATGGCGGCGCTCGCGAGACTCGGCTAAATCGCTGAAACCGAGATGTCCGACGCGAGGCTGCCTTCCTATCCGCCTGACGCTCAAGGCATCGCGCCGCCGCCCGGCGTAAAACGCGTGATCGCCGTTGGGGCGGGGCGGGGCGGAGTCGGCAAGAGCCTGCTGGCCGTAAACCTTGCGGTATACGTGGCGCAACTCGGTCGCTCCGTGCTGCTCGTCGACGCAGATCCCGGCGGCGCGGCCCTGCACACGTTGCTCGATCTTTCGTTGCCGGCCACGGTCGAGCAAACTGACGACCCGGACGACGAAGCCCTGGTCGCCATGCCGACGACGGTACCGGGCCTCCAGCTACTCCCTCAGACCTACCGCATCGGTTCGACGGTTCCCGTGCGGCCAGGTCGAAAGCCGCGCTGGTTGCGGGAAGTCCAAAATCTCGACGTCGAATACGTGATCGTCGACCTGGGCGCTGGCACTGCGCCGGCCACGCTCGACTTGTTCCTGACCGCCGATATCTCGATCGCGGTCAGTTCGCCCGAGCCGCCGAGCATCGAGGCAAGCTACCGCTTCATGCGCGCGGTGTTTCAGCGCGTGCTGCGTCGGTTACTCAGCAAGGATCGCTTCAAAATGCGCTTGCTCGAGCGCGCGGAAGCCGAGCTCGGCGCGCTGCCGTCACCACAAGACCTGGTCCGCGCGGTGGCGCGCTACGACGCGGCGCTCGGCTCCCTCGCCGCCGCCGAGCTCGCGCGGCTTCGCCCGCGCTTGGTCGTCAACAATTCGCGCTTGCGCAGCGATTCCGAGCTCGGCCCCGCGATTTGCGAAATGGCGCAGCGTTATCTGGGTGTTTCGTTCGACTACGTCGGACACATCGAGCAAGACGACGCGGTGTGGTTGAGCGTGGTTCACCGACGACCGCTCTTGATCGACAGTCCGACCAGCAAGAGCGCCCGCAACTTGGAACGCATCGCCCGCCGGGTGCTCGCGCTCGCGACCACACCGGACCAAGCGCGCGAGTTGCCCACGCTATCGCTCGTCCCCAACGAGCCGAATTTGTACGAAGTGTTGTGGACGCATCGCAGCGCGAGCGACGAAGATCTACGCCGCGCCTACAAGCGTCAGCGTGAGCTGTATTTGCCCGGTAGCTTGCCGCTGACGTCGTTACTGGTCGGCGAGGCCCTCGAACGCGAGGTCCTGCGCGTCGAAGAAGCCCACGACACGCTGCTCGATCCACTGCGTCGAAAGGCCTACGATTCGTCGATCTTTCCCGAGCAGGAGAGCGAACCCTTGCCGCGCAACGCCGCGCTCGACAGCGCGCTCGAGGCAGAGCGCGCCATGTTGCAAAAGGAGCTCGCTCGCGAGATCAACGCCGAGACCGAGTTCACCGGCACGCTCTTGCGCAAGGTGCGTGAAGCGCACGGCATCGAGCTCGCCGAAATCGCCAAACAGACCAAGATCTCGAGCGTTCACTTGCAGGCGATCGAGACCGAACAGTTCGGCCTACTGCCGGCCCTGGTGTACACCCGGGGCTTCGTGCAGCAGCTCGCCAAGTTCCTGAAGCTCGATCCGACGCAGGTGTCCCGCACGTACCTGCGTCGTCTGCGTGAATGGCGCGCGCTCGATGGAGGGGAAGCCAACTCTTGAGTCCGCGCCGTCGACTCAACAGCGGCAAGGACACCCTGTTCTCGCTGGTAGTCACGTTCGTGGCGCTCTTGCCACGCCTGTTCGTGGCGATCGCCTGGGCGCGCGAGCCGGTCTGGGACGGCCACTACTATCACTTCGGCGCCGAGCGACTCGCGCGCGGACTCGGCTACTCCGAGGACGTCTTCAGTCATGGTCACTTGGTTTGGAAACCGTGGACTCACTATCCGGTCGGTTACAGCGCGCTGCTCTCGCTCGCCTATCGCGTCTTCGGCTCCGAACTGGTGGTCGCGCCGGTCGTCAACGCGATCATCGGGGCGTTGCTGGCGCTCGTGGTGCATCGATTCGCGCGCTACTACCTGTCGCGCGATCGCGCCCGCATTGCGGCCGCTCTGGTCGCCCTGCATCCGGGCCTGATCGCCTACTCGGCGGTGGTGATGACCGAGCCGCTCGCGGCCTTGCTCTTGCTCTGTGCCGGGCTCGCAGCCCTGCATTATCGCGGCCATCAGCAAGGCTTGATCGTGGCGGGCGCGCTGCTCGGTCTGGCCACGCTCGTGCGACCATCGAGCCTGTTGGCTGGGCCGCTCATCCTGTTCACCCAACCGCGACCGTACTGGCAAGCCGCGCTGCGGGCGGCCGCGGCGACGGCCATGGCACTTCTCGTCGTGCTGCCCTGGACGCTCAGAAATTGCGCGCGCATGGACGGCTGCGCTTTGGTCTCCACCAACGGCGGTTGGAATTTGGCGATCGGCGCGCTCACCGAAACGGGACGCTTTCAAACCCTGCGCGCCAAGGACGGCTGCGCGGTGGTCACCGGACAGGTACAGCAGGACGATTGCTGGGCGCGCGTGGGGCGCGCCAAGATCTTGAGCGATCCGAAGCACTGGCTTTCGCTGGCGCCGCTGAAGCTTGCTCAAACCTTCGATCACGAATCCTTCGCCATCGAATACCTGCACGAAGCCGATCCGGGTCGTTGGTCGGAGGATCGGCGCGTGGCTGCGCGCGAACTACTCACCGCCTTTCATCGCGCAATTCTGCTGCTGTCCGCCTTCGGAGTCGCAGCCTGGCCGCTCTCCCTGCTGACCGACAAAAAGGCGCTCTATGCGCAGGCCTCGCTGCTCGTCGTACTCACGGGTCTATCTGCGCTCGCGCTCTTCAGCGACGCGCATCCGTTTTACCTATTGGCGGCGCTGCCACCGATCGCCGCCATGCTGAAGCTGCCCGGACGACCCACGCAAGGCGCCGCGGGCTGCTACCTGCTCGGCCTGGTTATCATCACGGTGCTCATGCACGTGCTCTTCTTCGGCGAGGATCGCTATCATCTGGTGGTCACGCCGATCTTTTGCATCTTGGCCGCCGGTGCATTGCGCAGGCCGGACGAGGCGCCGGCTACTTGATGCCCAGAACGGTTGCGTCTCGGCTATTCGTGTCGAACGGCAGCGCTCGCGCCGTCGGCCAGCGCCGCCAACGTCGCGGATAGATCTGCGGGGAGCGGGGCCTCGATGCGCAACTCGGCGCCCGTGGAGAGATCGCGCGTCAGCAACGAACACGCGTGCAACGCCAGACGGTGGAGCCCATAGCGCTCGCGGAAGAGTCGATTGTGCTCGCCCTTGCCGTAGCGCACGTCCCCGATAATCGGGCACGACACGTGCTTCAGGTGCCGGCGGATCTGGTGTTGGCGCCCAGTGCTCGGCGCTGCTTCGAGCCACGCGTAGCGCCCGTACTGCGCGAGCTTGCGCGCGTGCGTCAGCGCGCGCTGCGCTGGGCCTCCATTTTCAGGGCGTAGCGGATGATCGATCTCCTGCGCTTCGCCCGGCGTGCCGCGCACGAGCGCCCAATACTTCTTCACGATTTCCCCGCGCTCGAAGCGGCCGCACAGCTCCCGCGCGCTCTCCGGCGAGAGCGCCAACAGCAGCACGCCGCTCGTGCCGCGATCCAAGCGGTGTACAGGGTAGACCCAGCTGCCGATCGCGTCGCGCACGAGAGTCATCACGACCTGTTCATCGTTCGCCCAACCGCGATGCACGACGAGCCCCGACGGCTTGTCGATCGCGATCAGATGCTCGTCGCGGTAGAGCACGTTCAGGGTGGGCGCTTCAGGCACGTTCCGCCGGCTTACCCTAGCGTGGTACGCTCGCAAACGATGCGTTACTTCTTGCTCGGCCTCTGCCTGCTCTGGGCCTGCCCTGGGAAATCCGAGCACCAACCGAGCGCTCTGCCGCCTTGCACGAGCTTTGGTCAGACGTGCGAGTTTTCTCCGGGCAAGCTCGGTTCGTGCGTCCAGCGTGACGGCTGCACCCAGGGCAATTGCTTCGTGTGCCAGTCGCAGCATTGATCGCTCGCACCAACCGATCATGAATCCTTTTCTCGTTTTCGTGGCTTGCCTGGCAGGCCTGGTGCTCGTTGCCTTCATCGTGTCGCGCATCACCGGCGCGAGGGCAGCCTACATCGAATCGTTCACGCTCGAAGCCGGCGAGCGCGTGCTGTGGGAGGACCCTCTCGCCGACGCGTATCCCATTCCCATACGCCGGGCCCTGATCACGAGCTATCGAAGATCCCGACGCTGGGTCGTGCGCGTGACTGATCGCCGCATCATCGTCGGTTGCAAAGCGCTCTTCAGCGCGAAGCACATGATCATGCACGTGCTCTATCCCTCCGATCGCGCCTTTCCGGACGAAGCGAATCACGTCGGAGGCGGCTTGCTCACCCGTGGCTACCAGACGTTCGTTTTCGAGCGCGCGAGCATGGCCCGCACGAGTTCGAACCCGAACGCGTTCGTCGACGTATCTCTGAGCGCAGCGCTGCCGAGCTCCACGAATCTGAGCGCATTTCGGATCTACAGCGACCGTTTGGAGTCGTTCTGTTTGCCGGAGTAACTCTACTCGCGCTAGCCGCTCTTCATCTTCTGCGGGTCGTGCCAGCGCGAGCCGGGCCCCAGCAACCGCTCGGCCTGCGCTGGACCCCACGAGCCCTGTTCGTAGGTGTAGATCGGCGCGGCGTTACCGAGGATCGGTTCGACGATGCGCCAGGCGGCCTCGACGCCGTCTTCGCGCGCGAACAGGTTCGCGTCACCCTTCATGGCGTCACCGATTAGGCGCTCATAGGCGCCCATTTCTGCCGCGGTTTGGTTGGACAAAAATAGCTCGACGCTGTCGCCCGACATGGCTTCACCGGGACGCTTGGCGCGCGCGCCGATCGCGATCGCAACCTCCGGGCCGAGCCGAAAGCGCACGTAGTTCGCGCGCTCGGGCAGCGGCTCCTTGAACACCTGGTGCGGTGGACGGTGAAACTCGACCAACACTTCCGTCGCCGTGACCGGCAAGGTCTTACCCGCCCGCACGTAAAAGGGCACATCGTGCCAACGCCAAGAATCGATGTGCAGGCGAAGCGCGGCAAAGGTCTCGACCGTCGAATCCTTGGCGACGCCGTCTTCGTCGAGGTAGCCCTTGAATTGGCCACGCACGACGGATTCGGGAGACAGCGGGCGAATGGCCTTGAAGATCTTGGTCTTCTCGTCGCGCAGGGCTTCGCGATCGCCGGCCGGCGGCGGCTCCATCGCCAGGAACGCGACGACCTCGAGCAGATGGTTTTGAATCACGTCACGGATCGCGCCGGCCTCCTCGTAAAAGCGACCGCGACCCGCCACGCCGAACGACTCTGCCATCGTGATCTGGACGCTCGCGACGTAGTTGCGATTCCAGATCGGTTCGAAGATGGCGTTGGCGAACCGGAAATAGAGCAGGTTTTGCACCGGCTCCTTGCCCAAGAAGTGATCGATGCGAAAGATCGCGTGCTCGTCGAACACGCGGCGCAGCGTACTGTTCAGAACTCGCGCAGACGCCAGATCGCGACCGAACGGCTTTTCTACGACGACACGCGCGCCGTTCGAGCAACCGGTGGAGCCGAGCAGGTCGACCACCTCAGGGAACACGCTGGGCGGAATCGACAAGTAGAACAGCGGGCGGCTCGCCTTGCCGAGCGCGCCGCGAATTTTCTGGAACAGCTCACCCGTGCGGTAGTCACCGTCGACGTAGCTCAAGTTCTCCGACAGCGCCTTGAAGGCCTTCTCATCGACCCCGCCGCCGTACTCTTGGATGCTCTTTCGCGCGCGCTCACAGAGTTTCGGCAGGCTCGAGCCGCCGCGTGAGACCCCCACGATTGGGAACGCGGGATGGCCGCGCTTGAGCATCCAGTGAATGGCCGGGAAAATCTTTTTGTACGCGAGGTCGCCCGTCGCTCCGAACAGCACGAACGCGTCGCTCACCGTATCGCTCACGATATCCTCCTACTTTTGCTCGATGTGACCACCGAAGCCGAAGCGCATGGCGCTCAAAATTTTGTTCGCAAAATCCGCCTCGCTGCGAGACATGAAGCGATCGTAAACGGCCGCTGTCAGCACGTGCGCGGGCACCGACTCATCGACGGCGGCCTGAATCGTCCAGCGCCCCTCGCCGGAGTCCGCAACGCGCCCCGAAAACTCCGCGAGCCCCGGGCTCTTTACCAGCGCCGCCGCGGTCAGATCCAAGAGCCAGGAGCTGATCACGCTGCCGCGCCGCCAGAGCTCGCTGATCTCGCCGAGGTCGAAGTCGTACTGGTAGTGCTCGGGGTGCTTCAACGGCGTCGTCTCGGCGTCGACCGCGCGCGCGCCCTTGCCGGCGTTCGCGTGGTGCAAGATGTTGAGCCCCTCCGCGTACGCCGCCATGATCCCGTACTCGATGCCGTTGTGGATCATCTTGACGAAGTGACCTGCGCCCACCGGCCCACAATGCAGATAGCCGTGATCGGCGGTGCCGCGTCCGACGGGGCGCCCTTCGGTGGCCACCGCAGATTCGATCGCCGGTGCCAGCGCCTTGAAGATCGGATCGAGTCGCGAGACGGCCGTCCCATCCCCGCCGATCATCTGACAATAGCCGCGTTCGCGACCCCAGACGCCACCGCTCGTGCCGACATCGACGTAGTGGAGCTTGCGTGGCGCGAGCTCCGCGGCGCGACGGATGTCGTCCTGGTAGTGTGAGTTGCCACCGTCCACAATCACGTCGTCCACCTCGAGCAGCGGCGCGAGCTGAGCGATGGTGGAGTCGACGTGCGCGGCGGGCACCATCAGCCATACCGCGCGGGGTTTCTCCAACTTCTGTACGAACTCGGCGAGCGTGGTCGCACCGGTCGCGCCTTCCGCGGTAAGCTTGGCCACCGCTTCGGGGAAGACGTCGAATACGACGCATTCGTGCCCCTTGTCCTGCAGGCGCCGCACCATGTTGGCGCCCATTCGACCAAGACCTACCATTCCGAGCTGC
>DASYCR010000819.1:0-1925 GCA_036500095.1 Polyangiaceae bacterium | reverse complement strand
GAACGGGTGCCGGAGCCGAACCCGATCGATCGCTTTTTGATGCAAGCCGCGCAGATGAGCGAGGCAGAGGCGTACGGGACGTTCAACATGGGCGCCGGCTTCGCGCTCTACTTGCCGCGCGCCGCCGCGGAGCAAGCGCTCGAGGTCGCGGCGGGCGCCGGCTTCGCGCTGCTCGACGCGGGCCGCGTGGAAGCGGGCGTCAAGCAGGTCGTGATTCAGCCGGTCGGCGTCCGCTTCGCCTCTGATTCTTTGGCCATCCGTTGACGGTGTCGTCGCGCGCGCCCGAGCCTGTCGCGCTCAGCGAGCGGCGCACCGAGTTACCGCGCGCGGCGGCGAGCATGGCCGCCGCAGCATTTTTGTTCGCGCTGATGAGCGTGGCGGTCAAGCTCTCCTCGCGCACGCTGCCGAACGCGATGGTCGTGTTCCTGCGCAGCGCCGTCGGGCTCGTGGCGCTCGCGCCCTTCATCGCGCGCGCGCCGCTGCGCTCGCTCAAGACCCGGCACCTCACGGAGCACGTCGTGCGCGGCGCCGTGGGCATGGCCGCCATGTACTGTTTCTTCTTCACGATCTCGCGGCTCGGCTTGGCGGAGGCCTTGCTCGTCAACTACTCGCTACCGCTTTACATCCCGATCGTGAGCCGCGTTTGGCTCGGGGAGCCGATCGCGCGCGGCGTCTGGAAGGCTCTCGCGGTCGGCTTGTTCGGCCTGGCTCTGATCTTGAAACCGGGCAGTTCGATCTTTCAACCGGCGGCGCTCGTCGGTGTGATCGGAGCCGTGCTCGGAGCCACCGCGCAGGTCGGCGTGCGGGGGCTGACGCGCACCGAATCGATCACGAGCATCGTTTTTTATTTTGGTTTGGTGTCGACCGGCATCTCGCTCGGGCCCGCCCTGTACGACTGGGTCACGCCGCACGGCAGCGCGCTCTGGGTCCTGCTCGGGCTCGGGGTCTCCGCTACCGCGGCTCAGTTGCTGATGACTCGCGCGTATCACTACGCGCCCGCCGCCGCCGTCGGCCCGTTCATCTACTTGTCCGTGGTGTTCGCCGCGCTGTTCGACTGGCTGATCTTCGCGCGTTCCCCGGATGCCCTCACACTGTGCGGCGCGATGTTCGTGGTGCTGGCGGGAGCCGTGGCGCTCCGGCTATAGTCATTGTTGGCTCGGCATCGAGCCGTCTGAATGGCAATGCGCGTGGAGATTCGATTCAGCTTGATGCTAGCGCTCTTGCTCGTCGGCGCGTGCTCGGCGCCGGCGAACCAAGTCCAAAAGCCGACGCCGCCCGACATGTCGAGCGTCATTCAGTCTTTCGCAGAGCCGACGGCCGACCTCGATCAACAAACCGCGTCGGAGCTGAGCGCGCCCGCGCACCAGCTCGCCGACTTGATCGCGCAACTCGGCCTCAATCAAAATATCGTAAACGGCGTGATCGACGCGATCAACGCGCGCCAGAGCGATCAACAAACCACGAGTGACGGCGTCGCCACGCGCCGTGAAGAGCTGCTCACGGACCAGGGCTACATGCAGGTCACGCGCATTTGCAACGGCTGGGGGCCGACGCCGATCCCGGATCCGAGCAACGGCAACATGCAGCTCACCGTCGGCTTCAGCGACGACACCGTCGATGCCGTCGTGTGGGGCGATTTTACGCTGTGCCGCTATCTGGTCGACGATAGCGAGATCCAGATCGCCGGCAACGGTGGCAGCGGAGCTGGACCGATCAATTGTTACCTGGGGGGTTCGGTGCCGTGGAACGCCGTGGCACAAGCTCCGCTCTTGTTCGCCGTGGACTTCGACGTGAAGCTCAACGGCGCTGACAACCCGCTGACGCGCGCGTTCAGGATCGATCCCGCGGCCGAAACGATCGAGCTCCTGCAGACCACGAGCGAAGGGGATCTACTCGTATTGCTTTCGGCCAGCACGCCTTCGCTC
>DASYCR010000818.1:0-8814 GCA_036500095.1 Polyangiaceae bacterium | reverse complement strand
CGAGCGTCGTAGAGCTCTACCGTCACGTCGACTTTGTCGAGCGGCCAGCGCGCGAGACGCGGGTTGATGTGCACGTTCGCGTGTAGCGTGCGCGGCGCCATCAGCACGCGTACTTCGTCGGTGGAGCCTGCCTCGCGCAACCGCACCACGGTGTCTTGGCCGCGCGTGAGGCCGAAGGAGTTCGGCGCTTCGATGAAGTAGTTCGAGGCACCGTAGGTAGCCTGCAAGCCCTCCGAGCCGACGAGCTTCAGGCGCGCGGTTTGGCCGAGCAGGATCACGCCGTTCTCGTAGCGCGAGCCGGGTGGCAGTTCGGCGCCGATCACGCGGAGCGCGCGGCGCGCGCTGTCCGGTCCGAAGATGCCCGACTCGTCCAGCGCGCGCGCGGAGACCTCGTACGAGCCCGGCGCGAGCCCGCTGAGCTCGCCGCTCGCGCCGTTGACCGTGATGCGCTGCTGCGGTTCGCCGCTTGCGCCCTTGCGCCACAGGCTGATTTGGTAGTGCGCAGAGCCGCCGCCGGCCGCGCTGACGCCCGTGCGCCCCTGTCCGCCTTCGAGCGCGAGGATGACCGGCTTTTCAACCGCGACCGTCGGCGCGCCCGGGACGGCGTGCTCCTGCGGCGTCGGATCGCTGCCCACGAACGCACGCACGAGCCCGCTCGGCAACGGCTTCCAGTCGTTACCCGCTGCGGCCAACATGTCGCCCTCGACCGCCGCGAACGTGACGCGATCGGCATCGGCGATCGCGGTGCTGTGCCCGCCCTTGGCGACGGCGGAGACTTTGTGCGGCGCTTGAATCAAGAGCGCCGTGCGGGGCGTCTTCGAGAGCGGCAAGTCGACGTCGAGCCGTCCGCTCACGAGCTTGACGACCTGCGTGACGGTTTGGGCAGAGCCCGGTGAACCGAGCTGGAGTTTCAAAGAGCGTCCCAGCTCGATCCGAGCGCCTGGACCGAGGTGGAGTACGGCGCCGCCGGGTAGTTGCTTGACCGTGGGTTGGCTGTCGGCAGCGGGGCTGTCGGTTTCGGCAAGCGCGCTGGCCGGAGCGAGCAGCGCGGGCAACAGACACACGTAACGTAGTCCTCTGAGCATGGCCTCAATATACGGCGAATGCGCCAGCGTCTTCAGCACCTTTTGCCAAATTGTTGACGGGTGTCCGAGACAGATGACCCGCCGTGTGCGGTCACCTGCGCGTTCGGCTTACACGGTGGCAGCTGCGATCACGCGCGCGCCATGCGCGTCGCGCGAACGCTCAGCGACCGCGCTTGGGCGCAGGCGGCAGCGCGAGCTCGGCCAAGACGCCGTCGATCAAGGTCTCGTCGCGACGGAGCACCGCGATGTGCAACAAACGCGCGCGGGTGTCGTGTGGATCGAGCTTCGCCAGCATGCTCGTGGCGGCCAGCATCTTCTTCTCCAAACGCTGATCGAGGGTGAGCTCGGGGTCCGAGCGACGCGCGGTCTTGCGCGCACTGGTGTCGGCCGACGCTTCAGCGTCACGACTGCGAATCGCCGAGCGCTCGTCCTCCGCCGGAGCGATCAGGGGGGAGCTTGGAGTTCTGCGGGCGCCGTTCGTCATGACCAATTCCTTCGCAACGTAGACACTGCACGTTCCATTCCGTTCCGGGAGCGAGTGATTCCGAGCAGGTTGGACACGAGAGATCCCACGCGGCATGGCGTTATTTTTAGGGTTTTTCGCGAAACCTCGCGGGCCGGAGGCGCCAGTCGGGTCGCACTGCTCAGCAACAGTTGCAGAGTGGAGGGCTCAAAAAGCGACACCAGTGCGATCCATTTGCCTCGGTGGGAGCGCGCTCCAATGGAGCTGTAGCGCACAGTGTAGTTAACTTGGTCCATGGTCGATTTCCTCAGTCGAGAGGAGAACGCGCGCCGTTCGTGCCGGTTACATCACCTCGCGCTCGGTACCGCGAACGTTTCGCGCTTGGCTCATTTCTATGGCGAGGTGCTCGAGCTACCCGAGCTGAAGCGCCACTACACGGAGCAGGGTAGGCTTCGCTCGATCTGGCTCGAGCTCGGAGACGCGCTCTTGATGATCGAGCACAGTGAAGTCGCGCCCGCGCGAGTAGAAGGTGTTGGCGCAGGTTGGTTCTTGGCCGCGCTCGCGGTGAGTAGCGGCGAGCGCGAGCGAGTCGAGCGACGCCTGGAGAGCTTTGGCGTCGCCATTGAATCGCGCACGGAGTGGACGAGCTACGCGCGCGATCCGGACGGCAACCGCATTGCGTTCAGCTCGTATCCAAGCGACTCGCTGCGCAAGCAGAGCTAGCCGATTTCGCTTTGAACGAGCGCATGCGCTAGCCTCCGATTGTCTTGAAATCACCGGCCCCCGCACAAATCGCGACAGAGTGGCAGATCGAGAAGATCGTGCCGGGTGGCGACGGTTTTGCGCGGCTGGTCGACGGGCGAACGGGTTTCGCGCGCGGCGCGCTGAGCGGTGAACGGATTGAAGTGAGCGCTTGGGAGGAGCGCAAGAGCTATCATGTGGCTCGGCGGTTTCGCGTGCTCGCTGCGAGCGCCGAGCGCGTGACGCCGGTGTGCGCGGTGCAGGCGCGCTGTGGCGGCTGCAATTGGATGATGCTGCGCTACGACGCGCAGCTGCGCGAGAAAGCGAACCTGCTCCGTGAAGCGCTCACGCGCATGGGAGGCCTACGCGAGTTGCCCGAGATCGCGTTCGTCGCTTCGCCCGAGCCGGTCGGCTACCGCTCACGCGTGCGGCTGCAGGTTTCGCCTGAGGGACAGCTCGGTTTCTTCGCCGCGGGCTCGCACGAGTTGATCGAGATCCCGCACTGCCCGGTCGCTCGGCCCGAACTCAATCGCGCGCTCGAGCGACTGCGCGCACTGCCTCGCTCGCTGCGCGCAGAGCTCGGCTGCTTTCGCGAGCTCGAACTGCGCGTCGCTCCGGGCGAGGGCGCGCTCGGATTGCGCCTGATTCCGCAGGACGAGGGAGACCGCGCGCGCGCGGCGAGTCCTGCGCTGTTGGCCGCCCTGGGAGATTTTCTGGTTACCGTGGCAGAGCAGCCGCTCGATCCGGAAACCGATCAGCGTTGGCCTTTGTGGGAAGGGCTCGAGCTTCGGGTGCCGGCCGCGGCGTTCGTGCAGGTCAATTGGGGCGTGAACGTCGAGCTCGTGCGCGCGTTGTGCGCAGGCGCGCAGGCGCGGGGAGCACGCCGCTTTTGCGATCTGTACGCCGGCGCGGGCAACTTCAGTCTGCCACTCGCGCGCCTCGGCCTGGCCGGCGTCGCGATCGAGGCGAGCCGCGAGGCGATCGGCGCGGCGCGGCGCGCGGCCCGCGAGCAACGCCTGAATGACGTCCGCTTCGTGGCCGACGACGTGGCGCAGGCGCTCGAACAATTGCCGCCCGGGGAGGCGTTCGACTTGATCATCCTCGACCCACCGCGCAGCGGCGCGCGCGCCGCAATCCGTCGTATCCTCGAGCTTCGCGCGCGCCATGTCGCGTATTGCGCGTGCGATCCGGTCACGCTCGCGCGCGATCTGCGCGCGCTGGTCGACGGCGGCTATCGTCTGACGGAGCTTACGGGTTTCGACATGTTCCCCCAGACGCACCATTTCGAAACGCTCGCCTGGCTCGAACTCGCGGACGACACGCGAACTCTCCGCTGAAATCTGCTTGGTAAGCACGGCTGCCTTCGGGCGACGACCCGGTTCGGTCTACACTGGGCAAGAGGTACTTCGATGGCTTGGTTGCGTTGCACACGGATCGGCTTCTTGGTCGGCAGCGTGAGCGTCTTTGCGTGCGGCTCCGGGAGCAGCAAAGGGCCGCTCGGATCGGGCAACCCAAGTGCGGGCGCGAGCGGCAGCGCGGGCGTCGCGGGCTCAGGCGCGGGAGCGGGCGTGAGCGGTAGCGCGGGCGGCGCAGGTGCGGGAGCAGGCGGCGTGGCCGGCAATGCCGCGGGCACGGCCGGAGTATCTGGCGGCGGGGCGGCGGGACAAGCCGCGGGTGGCGTCGCGGGCTCGACAGCGGGGAGCGCCGGAGCGGGTGCCAGCGGTAGTGCGGGTGTGGGAGGCAATGCGGGTGCGGCGGGCAATGCGGGTGTGGGAGGCAATGCGGGTGCGGCGGGCAATGCGGGTGCGGCGGGCAATGCGGGTGCGGCGGGCAATGCGGGTGGTAGCGGTGGCGCGGCGCCGACGCTCAGCATCACGCCCCCGGTAACTGCCTGCAAAGGTGTCTACAAGATGGACTTCGGCGCGACGCACGTTGAAGTCGATCCGACCCAAGGGGCGCGCGTCAGCGCCCTCGCGGTCGGCGGCAGCGCGGTCTTGGCCACCTCTGACGTGACGGGAACCACGATCAACTGGGGCTCGACATTCTGGCCGAGCCCGCAGAGTTGGAGCTGGCCGCCGAGCAGCAGCATCCCTGCCATCGATCCGAACGCGTACACGTGCCCCAGCAACGACTCCATGCAGTTCACCATGACGAGCGCTGCCAACACGGGTTCTGGCCCCAAAATACAGGTGACCAAGAAATTCTACGCGGACCTCGCGAAGCAAGCGGTGGTCATCGACTACACGCTCAAGAACACCGGCACGGGCGCAGCCATGGTCGCGCCTTGGGAAATCTCGCGCATCCCACCCGGTTGTTTGACCTTCTACCCCGGCACGGCGCCGAGCACTCGAGCAGGCGCCGTGGGTCCGCTACCTGCGTTCACCCAGGACGCATCCAACATCGTTTGGTACCAGCAGAGCATGACCGACACCAAGTCCTACAAATTGTTCGATGACGGCAGCGGAGGCTGGCTCGCCGCAGTGACCGGCAATAGCGTGTTCGTGAAGCAATTCGTGGATGTGCCGGCGACCGCGCAGTTCGCGAACGAAGCAGAGATCGAGATCTACTCGAACGGGCTCTCGAACAACGTGACCACCGGCAAAAACTACGTCGAGATGGAAGAGCAAGGCCCGCTACAAAACCTGGCCGCCGGCATGTCGTACACCTGGACGGTGAAGTGGTACGTTCGTGCGCTGCCGAGCACCGTCACCGTCGGCGTCAGCAGCGCGAGTCTCGTGAGCTACGTGCAGAGCCTGCTGCAGTGACGCCCAGGCGCGGCGCGAGACCGCACGTCGCATAGAACTCTGTGCATGCGGGCTGCTGCGAGGCAGCCCGAGAAGACCGCGCAGATCGGCCTAATCGTCCGCAGCGCCGTTCTCTTCACGGAATTTGCGCATCGCGTTCTTTAGTCTTTGTTCGAGCTGTTTGACGGCGCGTGCAAGCTTGGCTTGCTGCTTCGGAGTGAGTTGCTTGCTGAGCTCGTCGATCTCTTGTTCGCGCACGGCGGCGAGCTTTTGAGTGTCCTCGCGCTCGGCGTTGAGCGCCTTTTGGTAGGCGCCCTGGTCGTTGCTGTCGAGGTCGAGCAGCGCGCGCAGCGTTTTTTGCTGCTGGTGCATGTCGCCCTCCAGCTTTTCTCGCTGGGGGCGGAACTTGTCGAGCGTGCGCTCGACGTCGGTCGCCTTTTTCTCGTCGAGCCCGACGTCTTTGCGCAACGCTTGCGCCAGCGCTCCGCGCAAATGCGCTGCGATTTCTGCGCGCTTCTGCGCCACGTTCTCGGCGTGCGCCGGCGCCGCAGCCGCCAGCACGAGCGCTACACTCAGAGATCCAAAAACCCGATGCCACCACATGGTCTGCTCCTCATCCGTCCGCGAAATAGTTTTGGGGATGGGGCCCCAAAACCTGGGGGTGGGGCCCCGCTGAATTCACTTCAGCGGGGCGGGGGCTGAGCCCCCGACAATTAACTGCCCTCCGCGAGTGCTTTGCTTGCGGCGAGCCAAGCGTCGAGATCCTGATCGGATTCGGGCCCTGACACGTTGAAGCTCGAGCCTTCGCTCGTGTCGTCCAAACCGAGGCCGAGATCGCCCTCACCGTCCGCGATGTCGGGGCTGGGCTGCGCGCTGCCGTTCGGCGTTGCGTGGCCGTTGGCGAGCGCAGTCGGCGGCGACAGCACGGGCGGCGGCGAGACGGAGATGGACGCGGTCAGCACGGAGGCAGCGGTGCGCACGGGCGGCGCGCTCTCCGGCAAGGCCAGCACGAGCGCGAGCGCCGCGGCGACGGCCAGCGCGACGCCGGCCACGGCAGGGCTAAATGCCCAGCTCGGCAAAAAACGAGGCGCGCGTCCGGCGCGGGCCGGCGCGTCGATCGCGCGGGCGGCAAGCTTGGTCAGCGTCGGCCCGGACGGGCGATCCGCCGTCTCGTCGAACAGCCTCTTGAGCTCGTCGTGTTCGGAATCCTCGGACATCACTCACTTTCCTTACGGCTGGCGTTGCCGAGTAGTTCGCCCAAACGGGTTTTCAGGTCGCTCAGCGCGAGGTGCGCGAGCACGCGCGCCGAGCCTTCGGTCGAGCCGATGGCCGCGGCGATCTCGGCGTAGGTCAAATCCGCGTCCAGGCGGAGCAGCACGACCTCGCGGCGCTTGTCGGGCATGGCGGCGAGCGCTGCGCGAATGGCACGCGCGCTGCGCTCGGTTTCGACCAGCTCGACGGGCTCCGGGACGCGCTCGCCGACCGTGGAGCGTTCCTCATAGCCGCGCCTACGGCGCTCTCCGCGCAGCAGGGTGCGCGCGCGGCGCGCCGCGATGGCCGCCAAGAACGCCTTGAGCGACGTGCCGGGACGGTATTGGTGCAGGCGGGTGAAGGCGAGGGTGAGCGCCTCTTGCACGGCGTCCTCAGAGAGAGCGCGGTCGCCGCACGCGCGCGCTGCGATGCGGTAGAGCATGGGCAGGTGGGGTTCGACCAGTGACCGGAACGCGCGGCCGTCACCCTCGAGGGCGCGGCTCCACAGCTCGTGTTCGACCGTCACTCCGGCCACGTTCGCACGAGAACTCGCGGGCTCGGAAAGGCTGAGCGAAAACGGGCTCATCAGGCTGTGCTCGTTAGATGCCGGAGCTCCCGCCGGTGTTAAATGACGGATTGTTAAGCATCTGATCTTTCTGGGTTTTTCTGCAGGGTCCGACGCTTTCCGACATTGCGGAGCCGAGCGCGGGGCTTGGCGAGGTTCCCGCGATTTTTGGCCGTGAGCAGGCCCGCGCAGGACAATTCCCTCCATGCAGCTCATGACCTCTTCGGTAAAGGCCTTGCCTCAAAGCTGGTTCGTGCAAAACGCGGGCGTCACCGTCGGACCGGTTCCGATGGACCTCTTGCTCCGCGGCGTGCTGGCCGAGCGCATCCCCCGCAGCTCCCGCGTGCGCGAGCTGTCTTGGACGAACTTTCGAGCTCTGGAGCAAATACGTGAAGTCCGTGCGCTGCAAACGCAGCTCTCGACGCCGAGCTATGCGAGGCCGCCGAGCCTGTGGGACGTCGCGGTAGAGCTCGCCGACACCGAACCGAGCGACGTGTGGACCGTGTCGCTACAGCTCGCGGTGCAGGCCACTCACGCCTGCGTTGGACTCGTGCATCGGCTCCGCGCGCCGCTGTTTTTGCCGACCACCTCGACCAGCCTGGGCGTGGACGTGGCGCATCTCGGTGAGGTCGTGCCCTTCGCGGACGCCGCCTTCGAGGCTGCGCGCCGCGACATGATCATCATCGGCTCGGCCAAAGCCGGCCTCGCGGAGCGCGCGATCGCCGGGCGACTCGGACCCGTGAAGGGCGTCGCGATGATCCCGGTCACCGTGCAATCGCGCCTGATCGCCATGCTCGAGCTCGGCCGCACGGACCACGAATTTCGCGCCAGCGACGCGGAGGGACTGAGCTTGCTCGCGCGCGCGGTCGGCGAACGCGCAAGCGCGCCGAAGAACGCGTGCGGCGTGCTCGTATCGTAGCGTCAGCCAGTTTCGATTCAGGTACTTTCGCAGGTGAGCGTCGGTGGCAAACTGGGTAGCCAGTTCGTAGCCGCTCGATTCATAGAGACGGCGCGCCACGGCGTTCCAATCGAAGACCCGTAACCAGAGCTGCTCGGTGCCGCGCGCGGCCGCGTACTGCTCGATCGCACGCAAGATCGCGCGTCCAAAACCAAGCCGCCGATGCTGCTCATCGACGGTGAGCTGCGATAGCCAAAGTGTTCGCTCGTGACCCGGACCGAGAAAGGCCGGCGCGGGTGCGAGCCACACCCATCCGACGCGCGTGGCGCTGTCGGTCGCGCGCGCCGCAAAAAACGTGTGACCCGCCGTCCGCACGCGATCGGCCAGGAGATCGCTCAATCTCTCGTGCGCGACGGCCGTGCTCTCGAGCTCGGAGCTCTCGCGGGCGAGCGTAAGCTGCCGCGCGTACTCGACGACCTGCGCGCGGGCGAACTCCGCGTATTCGAGCTCCGTCGTGGGAGTCAGCTGGACGGGGCGCTCGGCGTGCATCTCTCGGAAGTAGCACGGTGGACAGCGAGTCCCTTCAGCGCAATGCTACGCGCATGGGCAGCGAGGCCGTTCGCCGAGCAACGTATGAGGATGTGCTGGCCGCGCCCTCACACCAAGTCGCGGAAGTGCTGTTCGGGACGCTGTACACGAGTCCGCGGCCAGCGATGCCCCACGCGCAGGCGGCCTCGACCCTTGGGGAAGAGCTCGGTCCGCCATTCAAGCGTGGCAAGGGAGGCCCGGGTGGTTGGATCATCTTGGATGAACCGGAGCTTCATCTCGGTTCGGAGCCCGACATCATCGTGCCCGATCTCGGGGGTTGGCGTCGCTCGACGCTGCCCGAGCTACCAGACGCCGCGTACGTCACGGTCGCGCCGGATTGGGTGTGTGAGGTGCTTTCGCCGAGCACTCGCCGCATGGATCGCACGCTCAAGCTGCCGATCTACGCGCGCGAACGCGTGCAGCACGCGTGGCTCGTCGATCCGATCGACCAGACGGTGGAAGTGCTGCGGCTCGACGGC